>QCNH01000015.1 GCA_003213275.1 Prochlorococcus sp. AG-424-M03
ACAGCTTGAAACCTTAGCTGCTAGGAGAAGAGAAGAAATCTTTAAATCTCTCACTCCTGCACAAAAGATTCAGGTAGCTAGACATCCTCAAAGACCAAGCACTTTAGACTTTGTTCAAATGTTTTGTGATGACTGGATCGAATTACATGGCGATAGAAACGGTGGTGATGATATGGCACTGATTGGGGGGATAGGTTCGATTAGTAATAGACCAGTGTTAATGTTAGGGCATCAGAAAGGAAGAGATACAAAAGAAAATGTAGTAAGAAACTTTGGGATGGCAAAGCCAGGAGGTTACAGAAAAGCTCTTAGATTAATGCAGCATGCTGATAGATTTTCTTTGCCAATCCTTACGTTTATTGATACTCCTGGAGCTTATGCAGGTTTAACTGCTGAAGAACAAGGGCAAGGAGAAGCGATAGCAAGAAACTTAAGGGAGATGTTTGGCTTGAAAGTTCCTATAGTGGCTACCGTAATTGGAGAAGGCGGTTCTGGAGGTGCACTTGGAATAGGTGTTGCCGATAGGTTACTAATGTTTGAGCACAGTGTTTATACTGTTGCTAGCCCAGAAGCATGTGCGTCAATTTTGTGGAGAGATGCGGCAAAGGCGCCAGAAGCTGCATCAGCACTTAAAATTACAGGTAAAGATTTACTTAAATTGGGGATAATAGATGAAGTACTCCCAGAACCTTCTGGTGGAAATAATTGGGCTCCTTTAGAAGCTGGTAATACGCTAAAGAAGGCTATTGAGAAACACCTTAATGCTTTACTTCAAATGACTAAAGATGAACTCATTGAGGAAAGATATAAAAAGTTTAGGGTTTTAGGTAAATTTATCGAAGCGAATAATATCGAAGAGATTTATAGTGAAATCCCCCAAAAAACTGAATAAATTGAAATTAGCTTTTATAACTGGTGCTACTAAAGGTATTGGAAGATCTACCGCAATTACTTTTGCTAATGCTGGCTGGGATTTAATTTTACTTTCTAGGAATATGGATTTAATGGAGAAACTAAAGAGTGAACTACTGACTACTAAATCAAAAATTAGCCTAGTTAAATGTGATTTATCTAACCCTCTCGAAATAGAGAATTGTGTTAAAGAAGCAATTGAGCAATATGGCTGCCCTTCAGTCTTGATAAATAATGCTGGTTGTGCATTTAATAGTTCGCTAGTTGAAATGGATTTAGGAAAATGGGAACAAACTATGCAAATAAACCTCACAAGTGTTTTTCAAATTTGTAGCTCAATTGTTCCTCAAATGAGAAAAAATGGTGGTTTAGTCATTAATGTTAGTAGCCATGCTTCTTCTAATTCATTCCCCCAATGGGGAGCATATTGTATTTCAAAATCTGCACTAGCGATGTTTACTAAATGCTTGAGGGAGGAGGAGAGATCCAATTCAATCAGGGCGTGCACAATAACTTTAGGTTCAGTAAATACTCCTCTTTGGGATTCAGAATCAATCAATTCTAATTTTGATAGAACTTCTATGCTCTCTTCAAGCGAGGTGTCAGATACTATTCTCTATATGGCTCAGAAACCTGAATCGCAATTAATTGAAGACTTAACTTTAATGCCTTCTGGAGGAGCTTTTTAAATATTTTGTTTCTTTAACATTAATCCTTAAAAAGCGATTTTTTTTTAAAGCTACTCGAACCCGATTGAATAAGAGAATGTGATATAGTGTATGAGCAATTAAGCTTTTGAAGATACAGTTAATTAAGTTGCATACAACTTTCTGATTAGAATTTTATGACCTCTACATTACCCAACGAAAATATTAGAAACTTTGACGACCAGATTACTAATAAACTAATCTCTGAAATCATTAGAGACAGAATTAAAAATTCTGGGAAAAGATTTAGTGCTAACGATAATATTGCAGATTTTATAAATCAAGGAGAATTAGAAATTTTAGAAAAAGAAGTTGCTTCAAGAATAAAAGACTTGCTTAGGTCTCTTGTAATAGATGTTGAAAATGATCATAATACAACGGAGACAGCTGAAAGAGTCTCCAAGATGTATTTACATGAGGTTTTTAAAGGAAGATATAATCAACAACCGAAAGTTACAAGTTTCCCAAATGATAAGAACCTTGATGAGATTTATACAGTTGGCCCTATTTCTGTAAGATCTGCATGTTCACACCATTTAGTTCCAATTCTAGGAGAATGTTGGATAGGTATTAAACCTGGGAATAAAGTCATAGGACTTTCAAAATTTGCGAGAGTTGCTGATTGGGTTTTTTCAAGACCTCATATTCAGGAAGAAGCTGTGATGATTCTTGCAGATGAAATTGAAAAATTGTGTGAACCTAAAGGTTTAGGTATTATTGTAAAGGCCCAGCATTATTGTATGAAATGGAGGGGAGTCAAAGAACCAAATACAAGTATGATTAATTCTGTAGTAAGAGGCGATTTTAGACATGATTTAAGTTTAAAACAAGAATTCTTTGAGCTTGTAAAACAGCAATCCGCAACTAATAATTATTAATTCTTTTTTAATAACTTAATTAGAGCCTCTGTTTTCTTTATATCTTTTAAACCTGGAGAAATCTCAATACTGCTAGAAATATCTAGTCCATCTGGTTTGATATCTGTTAAGATTTCGTTAATCCATTCTATTGATATTCCACCTGCTAACCACCAAGGTTTGCTAAATTGCAGGTTCTTTAGATAAATAGATTTTATTTTTTTCCCTGACCCTCCATAAGTTTCTTTATTCCAAGAATCAAGTAGTATCGCATCTACAAAATCTTCAAAAGGTTTAATTTTATCTAGGTCCTTTTCTGTTTTTATTCTGAAAGCTTTCCATATGCCAATATTTGGAACTTTTTCCCTTATTTGTTTGCAGTAATCAATATCTTCATCTCCATGTAATTGAATGATAGTTTCACTTGGGTTGCCTAAGAAATTTTTAATAATTAAATCTATGGGACAATTTTTTACAACTGAAACCCTCTCAATTTTTGGATACAAACTTTCCAAGGTTTTAAAAATTTTTTTCTTAATTTCCGCTGATATATACCTTGGGGACTCTTCCACAGAAATAATGCCGATAGCGTGCGCTCCTAATTTTGCGACTTGAATAGCTTGTTCCTCTGATGTTAGTCCACAAATTTTAACTAAAGTATTAGTCTTGGGCATATCATTATCCTGTATGTAAAATTAATATTATTGCTAAATATAGCGGAGATTATTTTTGAGAAGTTGGCAAATTTTTAAAATATGGGGAATTCCCTTCAAGATTCATCCTTATTGGTTTGCAATTCTCTTTTTATTTTCATGGAGTATTAGTAATCAGGTTAATTTAACCTCAGGTGATATCTACAATACTAAAGAAGCTTGGATCATAGGATTTTTAAGTTCTTTTTTCTTCTTATCATCAATTATTTCTCATGAAGTTTTACATACTTTTGTTTCTCTAAATCAGGGTGTAAAAATAAAAAAAATTACTTTTTATTTTCTTGGAGCAATTTTTCAAATAGATAAGTATTGTCAAACTGCTTTAGGTAATATAAAAATCGCAATTGTTAGACCTCTATTATGTTTTGCTACAGCATCTATCCTGATTTTAATTAGTAATTATGTTGAATCTCAGGAACTAATATCCATAAATATAATTTATAGAGTAGGCATATTAAATTTATTCTTAGGCTTCTTAAATTTGCTCCCAATTGGTTCTTTAGATGGTGGGGATTTATTAAAAAGTATTATTTGGCATTTCTCTGGGAGTAAAAACAAAGGGAGAAACTTTCTCAATAAAGTAAATTTATCTTTATCTTTTTTAGTTCTACTTTTTGGAATATTTTGTTTATTTAGATTTAACTTTTACTATGGTTTTATCCTTTCTTTTTTAGGTTTGTTTGGAGTTAATTCTTCAAAATCAGAAAGTCAATTTTTTAAAATTGAAAACATCCTTAAATTTAGTAAAGTTTCTGACCTTAAATTAAAGCCATTGAGAAGAATTGAATTCGATTCTAATTTTTCAGAATTAAATACATTAATAAAAAATAAAAAGGATGCATCAGATAAATATTATTTTGTTACGAATAATGGGAGATGGACTGGTTTTGTTGATGAGAACATTTTAAAAACTGTCTCCATAAAAAAATGGGAAAGGAACTTTGTTGGGGACTTTAAAAAACCAATTAAAAATTTTGTAAATGTATCTAGTAACGATAAATTATGGAAAATTATAGAAAGACTTGAAGAAACAAGTGAAGGTTTAATCTTGGTTCTCAATGCTGGAGATATTCCTTTGGGGATAATTGATAGGTCTAAAATTGGAAACTTTGTATTGCATAAATTAGGGTTTAATTTGCCTTCAGAGTTTTTGAATAAATTAAATTATAAAAATCAGTATCCCTTGGGAATTGAATTACCAAGAATAATTAATTCAATGAAGCAGAAAGGAGATCTTTAAGAATTTGTGTAATGAAAATTTTTTGTTGTTTTAATTTTCTATTGCAATATTTCTGAAGTTAATATTTGATTTATTCTCTAGGAATGAATTTCTTAAATGTATAACTATGTCATCATTTGTGAGATCTAGATTTACTTTCGGTGGAGCTTCTTCTTTAAATAATTTGAACCATAAATCTTTTGAAGGATTAGTTTGAATCTCTCCATGTTGAAGGAATGCACCTTTTTTACGATATTGTGCACTCCCTATTCTCTTGAACCCATCCTCATCAACTAAATCAGAAATTAATGAAGTCCCAAAACAATTAGTTTTTATGGGTGATTTTCGTAAATTGCCATTATGCAATTTGAGACCTAATTCTCTGAAACTTTTAATTAACCATTTGTTAATCATTTCATAACCTAGGACTTTATAGTGAGTTTTTTTAAATGTTAATGCGTATGTTATGCCTCCTGAATGCAAGACAGCTCCACCACCAGAGGGACGTCTTACAATTTTAATTTCTTTATTAGATAATAATTTTTCCCAATGGGGGGGGATTTCCTTTTGGTGATAGCCAATTGAAAGCCAATCGCCAGTCCAATAGTAGAACCTTAATGTAAAAATTATTTCAGGATTAGAAATGGTCTGATCTAAAGAATTTAAATCTAAAGCCATTTGATCAAATCCAGCTAAAGAACTTGTTGAAAAGATTAAAGCTTGATTTTCTATTCCCAAAATTAACTTTGTAGGTCTATTTATAATAATTTTCAAAAAATTTTTTCTTTCAATTTATTAATTACGTAACATCATTTTGTAATAGTGTGTCAAATTCACTCTTTTAGGTGGAGAATATAGGAAATATTTTTTTTTTAACCATGGAGCCAACTCAAACAATAAATTTAATTGCGCTAGGCCTAATAGTAGTTATGCATGCAGGAGTTTTAGCATTAAGGCTAGGTATTAGTTTAGGTAGAAACTAAAATCTATTAGAAAATATATATTTTTAAGGTAATAATTATAATAAGACTGAATTGATTTATTCAGGAATTATACCAATTACTAAATTTGTCAAAATTTTTTTATAGAAATAGTATTTTTCACAAAAAATATCTAGAGACTTCATTTAAAATAAAGCAACAGAAACAGGAAAATTTTGTATCTTTAGTTTATCTAATCATAAAAATTTGCTTTTCCCTTATAGCAATAATAAGCTTAATGAAACTTGGTTATAATTCCAAAGTCAGATTAACTAGATTAAGGGAAATACAAGATTCATTTGCATATGAAAAATATCGATTCAATGTTTTGACAAGTAGGTTTGATGAATTATTTTCTTCTGAAGGTGAGCAAAGATTTATGAAGGATCAGGATCAAATGATTTCTAGGGACATTATCAGAGTAATATGGCGTTGATAGGGATGATCTAGAATCATTTTACTTATCTTTTTCTATTAAATTTTTTTGCTAGTGAGTAAGAACATGAAGGGTTTAGTCCTAATAACAGGTACAACTTCAGGAGTTGGATTACATACTCTCAAACCTCTATTAAGATATGGATGGGAAGTTATAGCTGTTAATCGATCAAATAAAAGAGCTAAAACAATAGCTGAACAGTTCTTGACAGCAGAGGAAATTCAAAATGTACACTTTATAGAGATAGATCTTTCTAACTTGAATAATGTAAGAAAAGGTTGCGATGAAATATTGGAAAGATTTAAAAATCCAATAAATTCTCTCATTTGTAATGCAGCAGTTTATAAGCCTAGACTAAAGAGGCCTGAAAGATCTCCTCAGGGTTTTGAAAACTCTATGGCAGTTAATCATTTTGGCCATTTTCTTATGATAAACCTGCTTATGGAAAATATTTTATCTTCGGAAAGGGAAATCGACTTAAATGGTAAATCTACTTTATTCAAGCCAAGAATTACAGTATTAGGAACTGTTACTGCGAATTATTCAGAACTTGGAGGTAGAATCCCCATCCCTGCCCCAGCTGATCTAGGAGATTTATCTGGATTTAAAAATGGTTTTTTAGCTCCAATAAGTATGGCGAATGGAAAGAAATTCAAACCTGGTAAGGCTTATAAGGATAGTAAACTTTGCAATATGGTGACCGTTCAGGAATTATCAAAAAGATATCCTTCAGAGAAAATTATTATTAATTCTCTATACCCTGGATGTGTTGCTGATACTAAACTTTTTAGGGATACACCTTGGTTATTTAGATTTCTTTTCCCGATATTTCAAAAATTTATAACAAGAGGATATGTGTCACAAAGATTGGCAGGAGAGAGGGTCGCTCAAGTGGCAACTTATAAAGAATATGCTAAACCATCAGTCCATTGGAGCTGGGGGAATAGACAAAAAACTGGCAGAAAAGCTTTTTCTCAAAAGTTGTCAAAAAGAATAATTGATACGAAGACCTCTCAACAAACTTATGATTTAACAAAACAACTGGTTGGATTAGATTAATAAAGACTAATCGAATCCTAATAAATCAAAAATTTCTCTATCTTTAAGTGGATTTCCTTCTAAAGGTTCTACGTTCTCAAGCATATTTTTGGCGAGAGATAAATATTCATTTTGAACTTCAATTACGTCTTCAGTCGGTTCCATTTCAAAGATGGTACATTTTTTTAGTCTTGATCTTCTGATGGCGTCTACATCTTTAAAATGAGCCATGGTTTTTAAACCTGTTCTTTCATTGAATTTATCAATTTGGTCTGTATCTTTTGATCTATTTGCTACTACTCCGCCTAATCTGACTTTATAATTCTTTGCTTTTGCTTTAATTGCAGAGACTATTCTATTCATGGCGAATATTGAATCGAAGTCATTGGCAGTAACAATTAGGCAGTAATTTGCATGTTGTAATGGCGCTGCAAATCCCCCGCAAACAACGTCTCCAAGGACATCAAAAATAACAACGTCAGTATCCTCTAATAAGTGATGTTCTTTTAAAAGCTTGACTGTCTGACCAGTTACATACCCACCGCATCCTGTTCCGGCAGGCGGCCCTCCACTTTCGACACACATTACGCCATTAAAGCCTTCAAACATGAAATCATTTGGTCTCAATTCTTCGCTATGAAAATCTACCTCTTCGAGGATATCAATTACAGTAGGAACCATTTTGTGCGTCAAAGTGAAAGTGCTATCGTGTTTAGGATCACATCCAATTTGTAGAACCTTTTTCCCTAATTTTGAGAATGCTGCAGAAAGGTTTGATGATGTAGTTGATTTTCCGATACCGCCCTTACCGTATACGGCAATAACTAAAGCGCCTTCTTCGATATTTATTTTTGGATCTTGCTTTACTTGAACACTTCCTTCTCCATCAAGAGGTTTATTTATAGTACTTGTCATTTAAAGCTTTAAAACACATTATTGTTTATATTCTTGCAGTGTAAATACCAATAAATTATTTTTCTAAACAAATATGTATTTATTTGTATTAAAAGTGCTAGATATGTTCTTATAACTAAATTTTTAGACTTTAATTTATTAATTTATGAGTGAAAATACTCATGACTTAATTATAATATATTAGTAAGAATTAATTGAAATATGCTTTAGCGTCGTAAAGGGTTTCATCGCTTATTTCTGGAATTCCTCTCAAGATTGCATATTTTTCGGTATTTGTTTTAACTTTACCTCTTACAAAAAATGGCACTTTTGTTAATTCGGCCCTACCCGATTCAGTCCAGATAATTCCCTCTTTACTATTTTTATCTTTTTTTTCGTCAGAAGAATTTATAAAATCCTTTGTTTTTGTTGCGGTATGTCCTAAATGGCTTTGATGACCGTCAACAAACTCAAAGTCATGTTTAAACATATCAATAAGATGCTCTTCTAATCCCATCATTAGGGGATGTACCCAGTCATCAAAAATCACATTTGCTCCTTCCCATCCCATCTGTGGGCTATATCTTGCAGGAACATCTTGAACATGCATGGGGGTACTTATTACTGAGCATGGAATGCCAAGTCTCTTGGCACTATGCCGTTCCATTTGAGTCCCTAAAACAAGTTCAGGAGCAGCTTTTTTCATGGCATCTTCTACCTCTAGATAATTATTAGTAATTAGAGCTTCTATATTTAGATCTTTTGCAGTTGCTCTTACCTGCCTTGCCATCTCCCTACTGTATGTTCCAAGACCTACTACTTCAAAACCTAATTCCTCTTTGGCAATTTTCGCTGCTGCAATTGCATGTGTTCCATCACCAAAAATAAAAACTCTTTTGCCAGTTAAGTAATTTGAGTCAACTGATTTTGAATACCAAGGAAGTTTTGATTTGTGTTCTAATTCTTCTTTATTAGTCAAAGGAAGATCCAATTTCTTATGAACTTCATTTATAAATTCAATTGTATTTTTTATTCCAATTGGAATAGTATTTGTATATTCCATTCCAAAGTTCCGTTTGAGCCATTCACATGATGCTTCCGCAATTTCTTGATAAAGACAAATATTTATTTCAGCATCAATTAGTCTTTCAATATCATCTGGACTAGAGCCTAATGGAGCAACAACGTTTGTATCTATTCCCTGTTCTGAGAGGATACGTTGAATTTCGATAACATCATCCCTACATCTAAAACCTAGCAACGAAGGCCCAAGTATATTAACTTTTGGTCTCCGACCTAATTCCTTCCACCTTAGAGGACATATTTTCTGTGAAGAACTTACTTTCTCTTTTAAAAGGGTTCTTGTTAATTGATAAAAGGTTTCTGAAGCTCCCCAATTTTCTTTCTTGCTGTAAGCGGGTAATTCAAGATTAACAATTGGCATATTAAAGCCCATTCCTTTTGCAAGAGAACCAGGTTGGTCTTGGATTAGTTCTGCTGTACAACTTTCGCCAACTAAAAGAGTTTTTGGTTTAAATCGTTCTACAGCTTCCTTAATATTTTTCTTTACTAATTCAGCTGTATCTCCTCCTAGGTCTCTAGCCTGAAAAGTTGTATAAGTAACTGGAGGCCTTTGCCCCCTCCTTTCAATCATTGTAAAAAGAAGATCTGCATATGTATCTCCTTGAGGGGCATGAAGCACATAATGTATATCTTTCATTGATGAGGCAATTCTCATCGCACCAACATGTGGTGGCCCTTCATATGTCCATAGAGTTAATTCCATAGTCTTTTAATGCGTTACTAAAGTTTTTGAAGTTAGTATTTGATTCCTTCTTAAAGGTTTGGAGAAGAGACCTGCTAAATCTGCGGCTTGATCAATACCATGAATTGGACTGAATACCATTTCTATCGACCACTTAGTACTAATTCCTTCCGCCTCAAGTGGGTTAGCTAAACCCATCCCACAAACTACTAAGTCTGGATTAGACTCCCTAACTCGATCTAATTGTTTTTCTACATGTTGTCCTTCGACAATTTTTGTATTATCAGGTAATAAATTAATCTCCTCTTTCATTAAATCCTTATTTAAGTATGGAGTACCTACCTCTATCAGATTCATTTCACATTCATTATGTAAAAATCTTGCCAAAGATATCTCTAACTGTGATTCAGGAAGAAGAAATAATCTTTTCCCTTTAAGTATTTCTTTATGAGAATCAAGAGCAAGTTTTGCTCTATTGATTAAAGGCGAAATAATTTCATGAACTTTGAATTCATTAATTTTGAAAGCTTTAGCTGCAGCTGAAAACCATTTGGTACTTCCTTCAATACCTAATGGAAATGGAGCCGATATTATTTCACAACCGCGATGTTTAAGGTCTCGAACTGTATCACTTAAATAAGGCTGAGTTAATAATACTTTTGTATTTTTGCCGATTTTTGGTAATTCGGTTGATTGCCTTGGTGGAAAACTTTCAATCTTTGAAATTCCTAAATTTCGAAAAATCTTTTTGAACCTATCCTCTACATTATTTGCCAGAGTTCCAACTAATAATAATTTTTCCTCATTTGAGGACTCCATTAATGGAATTAAAGCTTTTAAGGCGCCATCCTCTCCTTGGGTAAAAGTTGTTTCTATCCCACTACCAGAATAATTAACAAATCTTACTTGCCCTAAAAATCTTCTATTTAATTTCTCTGCGACAGTTGCAAGATCTAGCTTTATTACTTCACTTGGACATGATCCAACTAGAAAAAGAGTTTTTATTTCTGGTCTTCTTGCAATTAGATCATTAACTACTCGATCTAATTCTTCATGTGCGTCAGCAAGACCAGCAAGATCTTTTTCTTCAAGAATAGCTGTTCCAAATCTTGGTTCAGCAAAAATCATAACTCCAGCAGCGCTTTGAATTAGATGAGCACATGTCCTTGAGCCTACAACTAGAAAAAATGCATCCGGCATTCTTCTATGAAGCCAAACTATGGAAGTTAAACCACAAAAAACTTCCCTAGGCCCAGCTTCCTTATTAAATTCAACTTTACTCATTAAAAATTTGCAAGAGCTTATAATTAAAGCTTGCATAAAATTTTGGATTTAAGAAAGTAATTAATAAGTTCTCTTACAAAATGCACACATTTAAAAAACTTATATGAATGTTTAAATACTTAAATGAGAATTATGAAAATAATTTTTAGGACATATTCTAATTTCTGTAGAAGGAATTTCCTTGACTTGTTTTGGAGATTTTCCATAAATTTCTAGCTATTTTCGTAGCTAATAATCCTGCTCTCTCCAACTTAGATTTTCCTGGCTTTGCTCCAATTAAAGCTGTCACTTCTGAAGTTGTTAAAGGTGCTCCAGTATTTATAGCTAATTGCGTTAACTCCAATCTATCTCTAAGCTTCTTAAGATTTACTTTCTCTATTTTATCTTCTTCTAACCAACTAAAAGATGGGTCTTTCTGTGATAGTTTTTGCATCAAGCTTAGGCTAACTAATCCAAGAGTTTGATCAGGTGTTAATTCTTTTTCAGTACCAGAAACATTTGGTTCTTTTTTTTGAGAAGTTCCCATAAAAATGAATATCTTTTACTTGAAGTTATCGTTTTGTAGGAAGCATGCAAGTAAATTTAATAGAAAAAATGAACCATTATCCGTTATAGTCGCGTGAATGGAACCAACTTCTAGTTTAAACAGAGGGGAACGAAAAAAAGGGAGTTCTCTTGTCACAGGATCTGAGGTGCAATCTCAGGCCAGTGGTGCTAGCTGTTTTATTACAACTGATTCAGAAAAGTCTTTGGTATCCAGACAAGCAAGTCAAGTTGAGCAAATAGAGTTAAGAACATATGTTTTTTTAGATTCTCTGCAACCTCAATTAGCTGCATATATGGGTACGGTAAGTAGAGGTTTTTTACCTATTCCTGGTGATTCATGTCTATGGATGGAAGTTTCACCTGGCATGGCCGTTCATAGAGTCACCGATATTGCCTTAAAAGCGAGTAATGTAAGACTTGGTCAGATGATTGTTGAAAGAGCATTTGGATCTCTTGCTCTTTACCATAAAGATCAAAGCACGGTTTTACATTCTGGAGATGTTGTTCTAGATGCTATTGGAAGTGAAGTTAGAAAAAGAACAAAACCTGCTACAAGTTGGACTGAAGTAATTCGAGCTATTACTCCAGATCATGCAGTTTTAATTAATAGACAAAACAGAAGTGGATCAATGATTCAATCTGGAATGAGCATGTTTATATTAGAAACAGAACCTGCTGGTTACGTTTTAAAAGCAGCGAATGAAGCCGAAAAAGCATCTAATATAACTGTTGTTGATGTAAAGGCAGTTGGTGCTTTTGGTAGATTAACTCTCGCTGGGAAAGAAGGAGATGTAGAAGAAGCAGCGGCAGCAGCAATAAGGGCAATTGAAGAAATTTCAAATTATTGAGAATTTTTTAATTTAAACCAATTTCTTTTTTTAAAAAAGGAGACATAATTTTGGCAGCTTTACCCCTACTGCCTAATTTACTTAGTTGTGATTGTGAAAGCTCTCCGTAAACACAATTAGCTTCTTTAACCCAAAAAATAGATTCGAATTCTCCATTTGGGTATTTTGGGTTCTTAAGAATTTCTCCCCAGCATATTCCAGTTGTATCTTTCACTAAGTTTCCTGCTGGATCACATAAAACCATACAACTTATAAATCTTGCGCTTCTGTAAGGACTATCAGAAAGTTCATTAATTAATTTTTTAATTTTTTCATCGTTGGTTTTGGCATATCGAGCTGAATATATTCCAGGTCGACCTTCTAAAATATCTACTTCAAGACCAGAGTCATCAGCTAATGCCCAAGTTTTTGTGGCTAACGCAGCTGCCTTTGCTTTTAGAAGTGCATTATCAAAATATGTATTTCCAGTCTCTTCGACATTTAAATATTCTGGTTGCTTCTTTACTCTTAAAGACAAAACATCAAGCATTTCTGAAATTTCAGATACCTTTCTTTGGTTGCCACTCGCAATTGTTAGAACTGGAAGGTTCAAAATAACAAATAAATTTATTGTAAATATTATCTTACTTCAAAGCTTGATACAGAGACAGGAAGGGTTGAACATTCCACACCTGTGTAGACAGGGCCTGCCTCGTACGGAAATAACTTAATGTAAATTTTTAATTAACACAACAGTATGTTTTGATGCTCTAACTAATTCTCATAAGGATTAATATATCAATAATACCAAGGGTGATAAGTTTATCTTATGAATGATAGAAAAAAGATTAATAGAGTTTTTAGGTAAAAACACTTGACTTATAAGTGCTTAATGGACCATTCTTGCAAACGAACATTCCACATTTAGTAATTTAGTAGGCAATGGCTACAGAAACAATGGGTATCGCTCTCGGCATGATCGAGACACGCGGACTAGTACCTGCAATAGAAGCAGCAGACGCAATGACCAAGGCAGCAGAAGTTCGTCTTATTGGTCGTGAATTCGTAGGTGGCGGTTATGTCACAGTTTTAGTTAGAGGTGAAACAGGCGCAGTTAACGCAGCTGTTAGAGCTGGTGCTGATGCTTGCGAAAGAGTTGGTGACGGTTTAGTTGCAGCTCACATTATTGCTCGTCCTCATAGAGAAGTTGAACCTGCTCTTGGAAACGGTGAATTTCTTGGTCAAAAGGACTAATTAACTAAAGCAAGATTTCTAAATTTTGCACAATAATTATTTTCCCTACACAGACCTAAATTTATCCTTATGAGTAAGAAGTATGATGCAGGGGTAAAGGAGTACAGAGATACCTACTGGACTCCAGAATATGTACCCCTAGACACCGATTTATTAGCCTGTTTCAAATGTACAGGTCAAGAAGGTGTTCCAAGAGAAGAAGTTGCAGCAGCTGTTGCAGCTGAATCTTCAACAGGTACTTGGTCAACAGTTTGGTCCGAGTTACTTACAGATTTAGAATTTTATAAAGGACGTTGTTATCGAATCGAAGACGTTCCTGGAGATCCTGAGGCTTTTTATGCTTTTATCGCATATCCTTTAGATCTTTTTGAAGAAGGTTCAATTACAAACGTATTAACCTCTTTAGTAGGAAACGTTTTTGGATTCAAAGCTCTAAGACACTTACGTCTAGAGGATATTAGATTCCCAATTGCTTTCATCAAAACTTGCGGTGGTCCACCAAATGGAATCGTAGTTGAAAGAGATCGTTTAAACAAATACGGAAGACCTCTTCTTGGTTGTACCATTAAACCTAAATTAGGCTTATCTGGTAAAAACTATGGTCGAGTTGTATATGAGTGTCTTAGAGGCGGTCTTGATTTAACAAAGGATGATGAGAATATTAATTCTCAACCATTCCAGCGTTGGAGAGAAAGATTTGAGTTTGTTGCAGAAGCAGTTAAGCTTGCTCAGCAAGAAACTGGAGAAGTAAAAGGTCATTACCTAAACTGTACTGCTAACACTCCTGAAGAACTCTACGAACGAGCTGAATTTGCAAAAGAGCTAGATATGCCAATCATCATGCATGATTATATAACTGGTGGTTTTACTGCAAATACTGGATTAGCAAACTGGTGTCGTAAAAATGGTATGCTTCTGCATATTCACAGAGCTATGCATGCTGTTATTGATAGACATCCAAAGCATGGTATTCATTTTAGAGTTCTAGCAAAATGTTTGAGACTCTCCGGAGGAGATCAATTACATACTGGAACTGTTGTTGGAAAACTAGAAGGTGATCGCCAAACAACTCTTGGCTACATAGACAACTTAAGAGAGTCATTTGTTCCTGAAGACAGATCAAGAGGTAACTTCTTTGATCAAGATTGGGGTTCAATGCCAGGAGTATTTGCTGTCGCATCAGGTGGTATTCACGTATGGCATATGCCTGCACTTTTAGCAATTTTTGGAGATGATTCTTGTCTTCAGTTCGGTGGAGGAACACATGGTCATCCATGGGGTTCAGCAGCTGGAGCTGCAGCTAATAGAGTTGCTTTAGAAGCTTGTGTAAAAGCACGTAATGCTGGTCGCGAAATCGAAAAAGAGAGTAGAGACATTCTTATGGAAGCTGCTAAGCACAGTCCTGAATTAGCTATTGCTCTTGAAACTTGGAAGGAGATTAAGTTTGAATTTGATACCGTCGACAAGCTTGACGTTCAAGGTTAAACCAGATTTCAAAATTGAGGAGATTTTTCTTCTCCTCATACTTCTACAAATCTCGTTCTATTACGAGTAATTTCATTCACATTTAAATTAATTATGCCTTTCCAGAGCACAGTAGGCGACTATCAAACAGTTGCAACCCTGGAAACATTCGGTTTCTTACCACCGATGACCCAGGAAGAAATATATGATCAAATTGCATACATAATTGCTCAAGGCTGGAGTCCTGTTATTGAGCATGTTCATCCTAGTGGAAGTATGCAAACTTATTGGTCTTATTGGAAGCTCCCTTTCTTTGGGGAAAAAGACCTTAACTTGGTTGTAAGTGAATTAGAGGCATGTCATAGAGCATACCCTGATCACCATGTAAGAATCATCGGATACGATGCTTACACTCAAAGCCAAGGAACAGCTTTTGTAGTTTTCCAAGGACGTTAAATCTACTTTATGTAGTAAATATCTTTCTCCAAAATTTTTTGGAGAAAGTTTTTTAAAGAGTTTCAAATTTGAAGATTATGTCAAAAAAAACCAGTAGAGAGATTGCACTAGAAAGAAGAAAAGCGATGAGCGATAGCGGTAAAAAAGCTGCTGCTTATTCTTCAACTACTAAAGATAGAGTTCGATCTTCTCAAGATATACAGATTTCTGGGATTCAGTCTTCTGCTAATAATCAAAATATCTCTAAACCAGCTATAAAACATATTCCAAAAACTCAGGTAACTAGAAAGTCTTCTTCAACAACTTTATCTAGTAAAGAGTTAGTAATAGAGAGAAGAAAAGCAATGTCTACCCATGGGAAATCAGCTATAACTTCATCTGATAGAACTCGTACTGATGTTAAAAAAGAAATTCCTGTAAATACGGTTAAGTTAACTACAAGTAAAAATCAAGAAGTTCAAAATTCACAAAATACAGAAATTAAAATATCAAAACCAAACTTTAAAAAAAGAATTAATCAGAAGAGAAAGCCTATTACTAATACAAGTAGAGATATTGTTTTAGCAAGAAGAGAAGCTCAATCTAAACATGGTAAATCCGCATCTAAACAAAATAATAGTGCAGCATCTTTAGCTAGAAGGGGAGACCCAGATTTAAGTAGTAGAGAAATTTCTCAGAGAGTTAGAGAGCTTAGAAGTAAAACTGGTGCCACAGGTAATAAAGGCAATGGTAAATGTAGACCATGTGGTCCAAATAAAAATGGTGCAAAACAAAATATTGCTGATGCTGCTTGGAAAGTTGGTAAAAGTGAAACTGATTCAGGACAAATAGTTACTGGAACACAGGCCAATAGATCTGTAAAAACTACAGGTAATGAAGCAAGTACATGCAGAACAGTTACTGGTACCCAATATTTGGGAGCAGAAGTAATTGATCAATTTTGTAAAGATAGACCAAGTTATAAACAACCAGTGAGATCTACTGTTACTTCAACAACATCAGGTAATAAAGTAACTGGGAACGAAGTTGGTAGATCTGAGAAGGTTACAGGGGATGAGCCAGGAACTTGTAAAAACCTTACAGGTACTGAATATGTATCTGCTAATCAATCTCAGAAGTATTGTGGTGATGTTCCAATAAATCCTTCAAAGGTTAAACACAGTACTACAACCGAGGGTTTAAAAGTATCTGGATCACTTCCTGGTAGGTCAACCCTAGTTACTGGGGATGAATCAGGTTCTGGACTTCAATTAACTGGAGATCAATATATTGGCTCTGAGCCAAATCCACAAGGTAAAGCATTTGAAAAAGTAGGAAGTTACAACACTCTTAATGGGAATAATGTAACTGGTACCGGGGTAGGAAGATCAGATCATATGACAGGTAATGAACATGGTAGTTGCAAAAATATAACTGGTGATGAGTACATAGGATCTCAACAATATGAGAAGTTTTGCGGTTCAAGACCAAAACCAGAAGCTAGGAAAGTAGGTTTAAGCCTTTCATCAAACTCTAATTTGATAAGTGGGACAATGACAGGAAGATCAAAAATTGTAACCGGAGATGAACCCGGTTCATGCAAAGTATTAACAGGCACACCATACGCTGGTTTGGATCAGATGAATGAAAATTGTAGTACTGAAATTTCTGAAGATATGAAATCCCGAGCTACAGTTAATTCTGGAAATAATTCCAATGCCAGACTTACAGGTCAGCAACCAGGTATTGGCGGAGTAATGACAGGGGCTAAGAAAGGTGCTTGCAAGAATTTAACAGGAACTCCCTATGTTGGTGGAGATCAGTTCTCAAATGCTTGTGATAATCCTCCACATGATACTGCCTATGCTAATCAGGAAAAGTCAGCAGGAAATTCTTGGAATGATTTCTCAGTTAAGTCACCATCAAGAGATAAGTATTCCGAAAAAAATACTCAAGGTGTTACTGGTAACGAATATGAAGATGGTTCAAAGATAACAGGACCTTTTGATATGGCAGTAGATAAGGTCACTGGAACTGAACGATTTAGATTTGAGCCAAATAAAAATATTACTTATAAACAAAAAAATGCAAATTGAAGAGGCAGAACGTGCTGCAAAAACACCAGAGAAAAGAATTGCATCTAGAATTACTGGTGAAGGACAATCAGTTGGAAATGTAACTGGTGATGATTGGGATCGCGGCGATAAGGTAACTGGTACAGAGGGAGCTTCTTCTAGGAAGAGAAATCCATCAAGAGCAGGCTTTATGAGTGCAATGCCATCTCTAGAAGTTAAGAGAAATGAGGAAACAGAAAAACCAGATTTCTTGATAACTGGATCTAGCGGTAATACTCGTGATGGTCAACTTGTTACCTTTTCAGGTGGTGCAAGAGGTTAAGTAAATAATGCCTTTAAGAGGACTGGCTAAAGCCAAGAACTTCACATTGGGGCCAACAGCTCCAATGAAAACTTTTACGGAAAATATCCATATACAAACTAAAGAATCAAATAATTTACGAAATCCTGGAAAGTCTCACAAATTAACTAACAATATACAAAATGAAAATCTATTTAGGTATGAAAGTAAAATAAAAAGTGATTTTGACGAAATTGTTCCAACTCTTAAGGAAATTGCTCGAATACAACATCATGAAGATTTTATAAATAAGGCTCAGACAATATCAAGAAAAAATTTGGGAATAGATTTACCCCTTCATGTATTAGATAAATCTTGGGTTAAACCTCTTGATATGAGAGCTTTATATGCATGGTGTGCTTTCAAACAACATGAAAAACTTAGTGACGATTTTTTTAACAATGATCCTATTGAAGGTGCTGCTGGAAGTAGAGGTGCGGAAGACTTTGAAAAATTTCTTTTAGATTGTGGAATACATTTACTTGATATAACTCCTTGTTCAGATGGGCGATTGGCTCATACAGTCGCATATGTAATGAGAATACCTTTTAGTTCAGTAAGAAGAAGATCCCATGCTGGAGCACTGTTTGATATTGAAAACACCGTAAATCGATGGGTAAAAACTGAACATAAGAGATATAGAGAGAATATTCCTAATGAAGCTCATAAAGACACAAGGTACTTAAAAGTTGTAACGTATCATTTTAGTTCTGTAGATCCTTTGCATCAGGGATGCGCAGCTCATGGTAGTAATGACGAGTTAGCCGCAGGAGAAGGTAGAAATAAATTATATGCTTTCAAAGAGGCTGTAGAGAATAGCTTTTGCTGCGGAGCTTCTGTGGATTTAATGTTAATTGGACTTGATACAGACACTGATTCATTAAAAATACATTTGTCAACTAGCGATGGCAATATAGATTTAGAAAAAACTATTTCTACATTAGAAATTTATAATTCAACAATAAATTTTTCAAAAGAGGATGCAGAAAGAGAAATTTGTCAAATAATTGCTAATCATTCTTCAAAAGATAAACTCAATGGACTGGAAAAATTTATTTATAAATTAATTGTCAATAATATTTCTCAAATTGATTATGTTAAGAGTTTTCATAATGGTTCTTATGAAGATATTGGTCATGCAGAAAGGTTTATTGGAGTTGGTATAGGTTTTAAAGAAGTACATCTTAGAAATTTAACTTATTTTGCTCATTTAGATACTGTTGAAGAAGGTGCTCCAGATTTAGATGTAGGAGTAAAGATTTTTACTGGATTAAATGTTTCTCAAGATCTACCTATCCCAGTAGTTATAAGATTTGATTACTCTGGTAAAGTACCTGGTGCAAAAGAGAGGGCAATAAAGGATTGTGAAAGAGTTAATAATGCGATATCAATTAGATATAAAAATTTAGTTGATCAAGGGTTGTTACATACTTGCTCTACTATTAGAGATAGGGACAACATTCATTCCGCCAAAATTATTGGAATGTCTTTAGATAAAAAAACAGAGGAGGCTCACTAGTTATGTTAATTTGCAAGGTTGTAAAACCACTTGTATCTACCAATAGGATTCCTGGTTTTGAACATAAACATCTTCAGGTTGTATTGGATGGTTCCTCTAGTAAGGTTGCTGTAGATGCTGTTGGCTGTAAGCCAGGAGATTGGGTAATTTGTGTTGGAAGTTCTGCTGCGAGAGAAGCTGCTGGAAGCAAATCTTATCCAAGCGATTTAACGATTGTTGGAATAATAGATCATTGGGATTCTGATAACTCAAAAAACTAGGGGGATAGAAATTATGGAAATAATGAAGGTATTAGGAAGAATGGTATGTACTCAAAGAGTAGCTGGCTTAGGTCATATGAATTTACGAATTTTGGAAAATAATAAGGGAAAGAAGTTAGTTGCTGTTGACCCTGTTGGTGCTAGAGAAGGTAACTGGGTGTTTACTGCTAGTGGGTCGGCCGCGAGATTTGCTTGCCCTAATCCAGAAGTTCAAACTGATTTAACTATTGGCGGTATTATTGATTATTGGGAGAATGATTAAATATTTCAAAGAAAAATTTTATTGATAAACTTTGTTGACTGTATAGTGTAATTAATCCTGAATAAAGAATTTAATGTGGAATAAAAGAGAATCACCTTTAAGGATTGAAAAAAGATTTGAATTTGAGGAATACTCAAAAATAAGCACATTCATGGAGAAAGTTGAGAAATTATGTAAAGAAAAGGATATCTATCCAAATATAAGCTTTGGTAAGAATTTTGTTAGTCTTTCAATTTTTATAGATAATAAAAAAACATCCGATAAGGAGAAAGAGTTTTCAAAGGAAATTGATAAATTTTATTTAGAAGATTAATCCCTCTTAATAATTATTGGGCTTAGCAATATCTCTTTTAATTAAAGCCATTAAATATGTGGGAGCTTTATATCTCCCTGGGAGACATCTATTTAAAGTTTCGAGATGCCCCCAACAAACAGTCTTTTGAATATCTTTAACTGAGTTACCTTTTAAAATTAATAATCTAAGAGCTTTACAAAATAAAGGGTATCCTGCTTCTAATTCATCTATATTAAGCTTTGCTGCTGACATAGATCAAAGAGGAATTACCAATTAATAATCTATACAAATATGGTGCAGAATTGGCTCATATTTTAAATTTCTCAATAATTAGAAATTAATCTAGAAATGCAACGCAATCTATTTCAACTAAAACCCCTTTAGGTAAAGATGAAACTTCCACACAGGCCCTTGCGGGAGGATTTTCTACGTTGAAAAAGTCGCTATATATCTTATTGACAATTTGAAAATTACTTAAGTCGGTTAAATAAATAGTTGTTTTCACAACATCCTCTATCTTTGCTCCACCAGCTTTTAGAACAGCTAAGAGATTTTTTAAAACTTGAATAGTTTCCTTCTCTATATCGCCTAAACATGTTATCTCATTTGTATCTGGATCTATAGCAATTTGACCAGAACAATAAATAAAATTCCCAGCTTTTATTGCTTGATTATAAGGTCCGACTGGATCAGGAGCATTAGATGTTTTAATTACTTGCTTGGAGGACATTTGTTTAATATGATACCTATCTATTTAAACCCATGAATCTTTATTTTCTCTTAAAAAAGTAAACTCTTTTAAATTTTTTGCTCTTAAGAAAAGGTTTATTTTTATTTCTTCATCTAGTAAAAATGGAATTGTCAATTCATTAATAGAAAGTTTTTTTTCAACTTGCAAAAGTTTAGTTTTTATATCTTGGTCTTTAGGCTTGAGAGTCAATGCCCACAATAGATTTGCCTTGGTATATTCATGAGCGCAATATATTAAGGTGTTTTTTGGTAAAGACTTTATTTTTTTTAGAGAGGAGTACATTTGTTTATAAGTTCCTTCAAAAATTCTTCCACAGCCTCCTGAAAATAATGTGTCACCAATAAAAAGTACAGGAATTTTACCATTTAAAAAAAATGCGATATGTGAGCTTGTATGTCCTAATACTTCAATTATTTTAACTTCTTCACCTAAGATATTTAAAGTTTCACCATCCTCTACAGATACATTTTGAAAAGGTATTCGCGTTTTTTCTTTGGAAGAAGCAATCACCTTAACATTTGGCCATCTTTCAATAAGATATTTCGTTCCTCCAATATGATCTGAATGATGATGAGTTTGCAAAATAGCTTCTAAATGCAAATTGTTTTCATCTATATATCTAATTACTGGTTCGTGTACAGATGGATCTATAACTACTACTGATTTATCTTTTTCCCATACCCAAATGACATTATCACTTAAAACTCTAAGTCCTATGATATTTTGAGCTTTATTAAATTCCATTGTTAACTTAGAATGAAGAATCCTTGGAAGAAATTGATCTATGTTTACTATAGCTTTACCAAAAGGAGCTCTGTTAGAAGATTCAATTTCAATTTTTAAAAGAGCTGGTTTAGATTTCTCTGATGCTTTGGAGGAAAATAATAGATCATTAACATTCGAATCAAATTGTAAACGGGCTAAAGCCCTTTTGGTAAGAAATGGAGATGTACCTGTTTATGTAAGTTATGGCCAGGCTGATTTGGGTATCGTTGGATATGACGTTTTACGAGAATCTGAATTAAAAGTCGCAAAGTTACTCGATTTGGGATTTGGAGGTTGTCATATGTCATTGGCGGTAAGGAAAAATAGTAATTATTCAAAACCAACTGATCTTCCTCCGAATTGTAAAGTAGCAAGTAAATTTACAAAAACAGCAAGATCTTATTTTGATGAATTAAATATACCTGTAGAAATAGTTCATTTGACAGGATCTGTTGAGCTTGGTCCCATTACAGGTATGGCTGAGGCAATAGTTGATTTGGTGGCAACCGGAAAGACTCTTAAAGAAAATGGTTTAATTAAAATAGACGATCTTTTTTACTCAACTGCAAGACTTATTGGAAATCCCTTATCTATGAGGTTAGATGATAATCATCTCAGAGATACTATTTTATCAATAGAATCAATTAATGCTCTATAGAAAATTAGCTAAATGTTTTTTAACGATTATAGAAGGATTAAAAAATTAGGTAAATATTTAACTAAAGATAAAAAAACAATCTATTTAATCTTAATAGTATTGCTTCCAGTGTCTTTTTCTGGAGCTATTCAACCACTTTTGGTAGGCCAAGCAATTACACTTCTTAAAAATGAAAGTACAGATGTTTGGTTAAGTAAAACTTTTTTTGGACAGTCAATTAATGCCATAATTTTAACTTTATTTATAACAGTTATTTTTAGGTTGGTTTTGCAAGGATATCAAACCTACAATATCCAAGCGGTGGGTCAAAGATTAACTGCAAGGATAAGGAGAGAACTTTTTAATCATTCAATATCTTTATCTCTCAAGTATCACGATAAAATGCCTGTTGGTAAATTATTAACTAGATTAACCAATGATGTTGATGCTTTGGCTGAGGTTTTTGGGAGTGGAGCCGTTGGAGTAATTGCCGACTTTGTCAGTCTGATAGTAATCTCTTTAACAATGCTTTCAATTGATAAAGGGCTTGCCATTTTATTGCTATTAACTCAGATTCCAGTTTCATATTTCATTATTTGGCTTCAAAAACGTTATAGAAGAGCCAATTATCAAGTAAGGGAAGAATTATCTCAACTCAACTCTGATTTTCAAGAGAATCTTCAAGGTTTAGAAGTCGTTCAGATGTTCAGAAGAGAGGCTTTCAATAGCAAGAAATTTTCTAACACTGGAGTCGCTTATAAGAGAGCAGTAAATGGAACAATATTTTATGACAGTAGCATTTCGGCATTTATAGAATGGATTTCTCTTGCCGCAGTTTCCTTGGTTTTAGCAGTTGGAGGATATCTAGTTACTTCCGGAAATATTGGTTTAGGAACATTAACAACTTTTATTTTATATTCCCAAAGACTTTTTGAACCTTTAAGGCAGCTTGCAGAAAGATTTACTCAGATACAAGGAGGTCTAACAGCTGTTGAAAGAATAAATGAATTATTGGATGAAGAAATACAGATTAAGGATTCTATTTTTACAAAACATTTTTCTGAAAATATTCAAAATGTTAAAAAGCAATTTAAGGGCAAAATTGAGTTCAAGAATGTTAATTTCTTCTACAACAAAGGAGAAAATATCATAAAGAATTTATCGTTCATGATTAATCCAGGAGAGCATGTTGCTTTCGTAGGACCAACTGGTTCAGGTAAAACAACAATAATTAGATTATTATGTAGATTGTATGAACCTCAGTCAGGCCAAATTTTAATCGATGATATAGATATAAAAGATATTCCTATCGCAACTCTTAGAAATATGTTGGGAGTGGTTTTGCAAGATACATTTATCTTTAGTGGAAATGTTGCAGAAAATTTGAAACTAAATTCGAATTTAGACTATCTTGAATTAGAAAATATTTGTAAAGAATTAGGATTAGATAATTTGTTAAAGAAATTACCAGAAGGTTTGAACACCGTACTAAGAGAAAGAGGGGGGAATCTCTCTTCTGGTGAGAGACAACTTCTATCAGTAGCTAGAGTAGCAATTAGAAATCCTGTTGTTTTGATAATGGACGAAGCTACAGCCTTTATGGATCCTTCTACAGAGGCTACTTTGCAGAAAGATCTTGAGAGAATTCTTTCAAAAAGAACAGCATTAGTGATAGCTCACAGATTAGCAACTATTGAAAGTTCTGATAAGATTTTAGTTTTAAAAGGGGGATCATTAGTTGAAGAGGGAACACATAGTGAATTGAGACTTAAAAAGGGTTTATATTTTCAGCTTTCAGAGCTTCAACAAAAAGGATTCGCAGATTTTTAATGATTTTTAGAAACCAAGGCTCACTAATAAAAAAATCGAACACTATATCGAGAGATGCGCTTATAGACATCTATGGTTTAAATTCTTATGAATTCATTCAAAAAAATAAAGAAGAAATTTTCGTATGTAGTAAAAATAAAGAGTTAGATCTAATAGAATTAGATCAACTTTTGCAAACTGTTGGCTGGAGCAGAAGACCTATAAGGAGAGTTAAAAGAGCTTTGGAGTTTAGTATTTTGGTGGTTGGGTTATGGCGTCATGATGATAAATTTCCTAGGCTAGTAGGATTTGCTAGATGTACTGGCGATGGAGTTCTAGAAGCAACAGTGTGGGATGTGGCTGTTAACCCTGTCTATCAAGGACTAGGATTGGGGAAAGAATTAATGAAATATATCCTAAAAGAATTAAAAAATATTGGTATTTC
>QCNH01000016.1 GCA_003213275.1 Prochlorococcus sp. AG-424-M03
TTATCTTGGATTTGTCTTGATTCCAGATAGAAATCAATTATGGATTGCAGATGGGGAAAAGACATGGTGCGAAAAAAGAGATGGATCAAAATATGAACCAATTCTCTTTCGAAATAAGAATCTCCAAGAAATGACTTTAGTAACAAGTAAAAATCATGGAAATCAAATTTTGAGAAATTTAATTCAGAAAATTAATTTTCGCAACGTTGAAATAATGGGTAGTATTGGCTGCAAAATAGCATCAATAGTTAGAGGAGACAGTGATATTTATATTTGTCTTAGTTTACCTGGAAAAAGCTCACCAAAAGATTGGGACTTTGCGGCCCCAGAGTCTATTCTTAAATCAGCTGGAGGAGCGATTACAAATTTAGATAATCAAGAACTATCCTATGGGAAAACTGGTTTCGAACAAGGAGGTATTATAGTGGCAACAAATAATAGAAATACTCATGAGAGTATTTGTTTAGAAATAAAGAAAATTATTGAGATGAATGGAATTTATCCTCTTTAGTTTTAATTAAGAGGAGCAACTGGAGTAGGGGTGGGTTCGGGATAAGTCATTCCATTATTTTGTCCTACACCTCTCAAAGTAAGATTAATTCTTCCTCTGCTGTCAATTTCTCTAACTCTTACAGTCACTTCATCTCCTTGACGCACTACATCTTCGACCCTCTCAACCCTTGCTTCAGATAACTGAGAAATGTGAACCATCCCTTCTTTGCCAGGCAATATTTCTACGAAAGCTCCTATAGGGATTATTCTTGTGACGACTCCAGAGAAGATCTCACCTTCATGCACCTTTCGTGTTAATCCCTCTATTATCTTTTGAGCTTCTTCTGCCGCAGCTCCGTCATGAGAAGCAATAGTTACGATTCCACCATCTTCTATATCTATTTTTGTATTTGTTCTTTCAGTGATCCCTTTGATAGTTCTGCCGCCAGGTCCAATAACTGTTCCAATAAGCTCAGGATCAATTCTAAAGCTTAAAAGTCGAGGAGCATGAGGAGAAAGTGATTCTTGAGGTGTATCTATTGCTTCTTGCATCTTTTCTAAAATATGTAATCTGGCAGGACTAGCTTTCTTAATTGCATCAGAAATAATAGAGACTGGTAAACCAGTAATTTTCATATCCATTTGTAACGCTGTTATACCTTTATCAGTACCAGCAACTTTAAAGTCCATATCTCCAAGAAAATCTTCAATTCCTTGAATATCAGTAAGAATTCGTATTTCTTTACCTTCTTTGATTAATCCCATAGCAGTACCACTTACAAGAGCCTTTAAAGGAACCCCTGCATCTAATAATGAAAGCGTGCTACCACATACAGACCCCATTGAAGTTGATCCGTTGGAACTTAAAACTTCGCTAACTACCCTGAGTACATAAGGGAATGTTTCTTTCCCAGGCAACACAGGTATTATTGCTCTCTCAGCTAATGCTCCATGGCCAATTTCCCTTCTCCCTGGAGTTCTCATTGGCCTTGTTTCTCCCACTGAATATGGAGGAAAATTGTAGTGATGTAGATATGTTTTTTCAGTGCTTGGATTCAAATCATCCATTTCTTGAGCATCGCTAGGCGTACCTAATGTAGTTGTAGATAAAACTTGGGTTAAACCTCTTTGAAATAATGCAGAACCATGAACTCTTTTTGGAAGAATTCCTGCAGAAGCTGATATTTTTCTAACTTCGTCTAGATCTCTACCATCAACTCTTTTGTTTTCGTTGATAATTTGCGACCTCATTAATTTCTTAGTAAGTTTTTTAAAGTCAGAACTTAATAACTTTTCATTCTCTGAAAGAAGAATTTTTAATTGGTTGTCATCTTTCAAAGATTCAATTTTACCTTGAATATCAACTTTTACTTTTTCGAGTTCAAGATCTCTTTCCTCTTTTGACAGATCAAATTTCTTTAAAACTAACTCAATCGGTTTTGTACAATTTTTTTCTAAATAAGAGGGTAATGTTTTATCTTCTTCAGGGTCCGATGGTTTAACCTGTTTTATTCCTAAATCTTTTAATAAATCTTCCTGAGATTTAATAAGTTCAGTAACTGCCTCATAACCAAAATCTATAGCTTCTATAGTATCTTGCTCGGATAATTGGTTAGCACCTGCTTCAATCATTACAATGCCGTCAGGCGATCCTGCAACTACAATGTCTAAATCTCCTTTCTCTATCTCTCTATAGCTGGGATTTAAGATGAAATCATCCCCTATTAAACCAACTCTAACAGCAGCCATTGGTCCATAAAATGGTATCTTTCCGAGTAATGTTGCTATTGAGGCTCCAGTAACTGCCAAAGTATCTGGTGGAACTCTTTCATCTAGAGAAAGGCAAGAGGCAACTATTTGTATCTCGTCTCTCATCCATGAAGGGAAAAGTGGCCTCATTGGCCTATCAATCAATCTTGAAATTAAAGTTGCTCTTTCTGGAGGGCGACCCTCTCTCCTCATAAAACCACCTGGAATTCTTCCAGCAGCATATAATTTCTCCTCATAGTCACATATCAGAGGTAGAAAGTCTGAAACCTCTTTTTTTGTAGTTTTTGTTGCTGTAACCAATAGAGAAGTGTCACCACACTCAATCATTACTGATCCATTTGCTTGAGGAGCATATAGTCCTGTAGTTAGTCGTATCTCTCGTCCGTCAAACGTGATCGACTTATTTTGTCCTTCCACTTTTTAAATTATAAATCTATACATAATTTATTCTTACATTTTATAGGGACATATTGAGTAAATTATTTAGATAAGCTATAAAAATTCTTAAAAAAATACTAAAAATTTATACTAATTTCTTTAATTAGCATTTTAACTGTAGAAACATAATACTTAAATAAAGAACTTTACTTAAACTACCAACTTGATTTAACTACCCCAGGCAGTTCACCGTTATGAGCTCTTTGCCTTAACTGGTTCCTACAAAGACCAAAGTCTCGATAAACTCCTCTTGGTTTACCAGTTGCCCAACATCTATTCCTAACTCTATTTGGAGCAGAGTTTCTAGGCAGAGCTTGAATCTTTCTATGTATTTCTAACCTTTGCATCGGATCTTTTGCAGCATTGAATTCATCTAGTAATGATTTTCTTTTTGCAGCATATTTCTTAACAAGCTTTTTGCGTTTGACCTCTCTTGCAATCATGGACTTTTTAGCCATTTAATTGAATTTTTAAACTATTTAATATAGTAACAGCTTGGCTAACAATTTTTAAAATTAATTTATTGGTTTAACAATCTTTGTACGATTAAAAGTTGACTAGTATCTCTAATAATCAGAAGCACACTCAGTCCAACTAAAAGAAAAAAACTGGATTGAGTAACAACCATTTGTACCTTAATAGGTACAGGTTTACCCCTAAAGCCTTCGATTAAAGTGAAAACAAGTTGTCCTCCATCTAATAGTGGTAAAGGTAAAGAATTTAGAACTGCTAAATTTATAGATATAAGAGCTGCAAATAATAATATCCCTGTTCCTCCTTGTTGTGATAGTTGGGCACCTATTTCAACAATTTTGACTGGACCACTTAATTGTTGAGCTGTTGAGGAGAAATTTGTTATTAATCCTTTATAACCTTGAATTGTTTTTACTAAAAGTGATAAGAACTCATTATTGGTGTATTTAAAAAGTTCGAATATATTTTTTGTCTTTTTAGTTTCTTTATTTATATTTGGTTGTAATTGAGCTCCTATCGTACCTTTCCCATCTACATTTTTTGGCACCAAAGTTAGATCTTTAATAACTCCATCTCTCTCAATTGTTATTGAAATAGGTTTGTCTGATGAGTTTTGAATCTCTTTTACTAAAGTGGAAACAGCTTGATCGCCAACTCCTAAGGTACTGTTTTCAATCTCTAGTATTTTATCTCCTGATTCTAATCCAGCAAGAGAAGCCGATTTCTCAGGTTGAGTAGCCAAAACTAGGATTCCCGGTTCAGGATCAAATGGAATCCCAGCAGTAGTTACATTTATGATTAAGATAGTGTAAGCAAGAATTAAGTTAGCTAATACTCCAGCTGATATTACAATAACTCTTTGAATTATCGGCCTATTTTTTAATAGATTTGGATCTTTAGGGTCAATATTATTTAGTTCTTCATCTGGAAAGGAAACAAATCCTCCTAAAGGAAACGCTCTAAATGAGTAAGTGATATCTTTATATTTTTTCTGAATTATTGATGGTCCAAAACCAATGGAAAACCCATCTACATATATACCTTGTAAAATTGCCGCAAGAAAATGACCCATCTCATGAAAAAAAATGAGAAATCCCAGAACTGTTATTGAGGTTAAAACATTCATTTATTTATATTAATCAGCTTTTATGAAATTTGATCCAAAATATGGCACTAAAGCATCTGGAATTTTAACACTCCCATCTGTTAGTTGGCCATTCTCAAGAATAGCAGCCATTGTTCTTCCAATAGCAAGGCCACTACCATTTAAGGTATGTAGATATGTGTTTTTTTTATCAATTTTTGTCCTTATTGATGATCTGCGCGCTTGAAAGTCTAAACAGTTGCTGCAACTTGAAATTTCTCGATAACATTTACTACTAGGCAGCCAGACTTCAAGATCAAAGGTTCTACTAGAAGAAAATCCTAAATCTCCGGTACAAATATCTACTAACCTATATGGTAGATTGAGCTTTTTTAAAATGCTTTCTGCATCAGAAGTGATCTTTTTATGAGCATCTAAAGACTTACTTGGATCAGAAAACCAATATAGCTCAACTTTATTAAATTGATGAAGTCTTATTAAACCTTTAGTATCCCTTCCATAACTTCCAGCTTCTCTCCTGAAACATGGGCTATATGCAACATATTTAATAGGTAACTGCTTGGGATCAATAATCTCATTTCTATGAAAAGCAGTAAGTGGTACTTCGGCTGTTGGAGAAAGCCACAAATCGTCATTAGAGCACTTAAAACTTTCATTTGAAAATTTAGGTAATTGTCCAGATCCCTTGAGACTATCTGAATTTACTAAAGCTGGAGGCATTAACTCTAAATAACCATTTTTAGAATGCATGTCGAGCATGAAATTAATTAATGCCCTCTCTAATCTTGCTCCATTACCAATAAGAGTAATAAAACGACTTTTGGATATTTTTGTCGATTTTATAGAGTCAAAAAGTTTAAGACTTTCGCCTATTTCCCAGTGAGATTTAAGATTATCTTTTATAAGAGGATCCCCCCAAGTTTTTACTTGGACATTATTACTCTCATCTTTTCCAATAGGCGCATCTTTGCTAGGAAAATTTGGTAAATTACTAATCTCGTCATGAATTTGTTTATCTAATATTCTTTTTTTTTCTTCAAATTCTGAAATTTTGATTCTGTATTCATTGCCTTTTTTCTTTAAATTATTTAGTTCTGGAGAATCATTGTTTCTAGACTTATTAATTTCTTGACCAATTAATTTACTTAATTTTTTGCTATCCGATTGTAAGCTTGATATTGCTATATCAATTTCTTTTTTATTTAAAGTTAATTCATGTATGTGAGATATTTTATATACTTTTCCTCTTAGGGATAGATTCTTTTCAACAGAAATTGGATTTTCTCTTATTAATTTTTGATCTAACACTCTTTTTTTTGTACCTTAATAAAGATAGTTAATTTAAATTAATTATCAGGGATTTTTGATGAAAAATTAACTAAATTAATGATTCCTAACTTAGTACAATATTTTAATAAATTAAGGTTTTCTTAAGATGCAGAACGAGCTCGCCCTGTAGATGACCATTCTTTTATTAAATCAATTTGCTCTTTAGCTGTTCTAGATAAGGGAACTAATTCAGAAACTGCCTTTATTAAATCTTTCTCCATAAGCTCTCTATTCTCAGAGAATGATATATGCATTCCCTCTACTACTGATTGTTCAAGTTCTGCACCAGAAAATCCATCTGTTCTGTCAATAATGGTGGAAAGAGGAAAATTGTAGTGCGGTCTCCTTTTTTTTAAGTGCAAATCAAGAATACTTAATCTTTCTTCAGAATTTGGTAAATCGAGACAAAATATTTCGTCAAATCTACCTTTCCTCAATAATTCTGCAGGAAGTTTATCTATAGCATTAGCTGTAGCAATTACAAATACGGCTGATTCTTTTTCAGCCATCCAGGTTAGTAAACTTGCTAAAACCCTTTGACTAGTACCTCCATCACTTCTTGCATCGCCACCAAAGCCTTTGTCGATTTCATCGATCCAAAGGATGCAAGGTGCCATCGCTTCAGCTCTTGATATGGTTTCTCTAGTTCTTGCCTCACTGGAACCTACAAGGCTAGAAAATAGTCTCCCAACATCTAACCTAAGGAGAGGCATAGACCAACTCTTGGAAATTGATTTTGCTGTAAGTGATTTACCAGTTCCTTGCGCTCCAACAAGTAAGACTCCTTTTGGAATAGGTAGTCCATAATCTCTGGCTTCTTTAGAAAAGGCTCTATATCTTTGATTTAGCCAAACTTTTAAAACATTTAATCCTCCAATATCATCTTGACTTGATTTGGCTTCAAAAAATTCCAATATTTCACTTCTGGCTATCACTTGTTTTTTCTCTTCAAGAATATCTTTGATATCTTCTTTGCTTATTTTCCCTCTTTGAGCAAGTGCCTTTGCAGTAACTTGCTTTACTTTTATTTCGGTTAAACCACTTGAAGCTGTAGAAAGTTCGTTAAGCTCAGTCTCTTTGAGATTTGAGTTAGTATTTATAGCAATTTTTTTTATTAGACTTTTCAATTCTTTTTGATCAGGCAAAGGTAAATTTACAATTGCCATTAATTCATCAAGCTCTTCTGATGAGGGAAATAGATGTGAACTAATAATTAAATTATGACTGGTTTCCTTAAGAGCAGAAGATAATTCTTTAATAGTTCTGTTTATTGATGGATCATCATAAAATTTATGAAAATCTTTGACTAATAATATTATCGATAATTCAGAACTTTGCTCTTTTAGCCAATTAAGTACCCCTAATGGATTGTTAGAAAATTTTCCTTCTTCATTTACTATTCCTTTAAGACCGCTAACACAATCCCAGCAAACGTATCTTTTAATATTTAATCTCTCGCATAAGAGATTCAGTATTTTTTCTAATCTTTCTTCTTCTTTAGTTCTTACCCAAATTAATGACGTTCTTGATTTAATAAGTAATTCTAAATTTCTGAACCAGGAATTCATTATTTTATATTCAGACTATTTTTTGCTATTAGGTTCAAAAGGTAATCTTTTTTCTGAAATAGTCGCAGCTGAAGTTGTTATTGCTTCATTTTTTCCTAATAATTGTTCATCCAAAATTTTCTGTAGATTCTCAGGAAGAGCTTCTTTGTTGAGGAGAAAGGTCTGAAATGCCTGAAATATGTTGGCAACAACCATATAGAGCAATACTCCTGCAGGGAGTGGAAAAAACAGAAACATACCAGTAATCATGACTGGAGTAATTTTGTTTGCGGTTGATTGCTGTGGGTTTGCTGGCATTCCCTGACTAGATAATACTTGAGAGAGAAGTAAGGTTAAACCAAAGGCACCTACAAGTGCTGCAATATCCCAATTAATAGAACCATCTACATAAAAGCCAACTTGACCAAGTGCCTTAATAAAAAGAAATCCACTTTTGGCAGCTAAACCAGGGATTTTAGCTTCAATTGTTGCATCACCTGGTTGAATTGCAGTGACTGTACCATCTTGGGAAACTTTTAAATTTTCAGATCCTTTTGATACTTTCCAAGTAGGTAGGAATTTTGAGCCATTATCGTAATTAGATAAAACTTCCGAATAGCTGTTCCCATTTGTGGTTTGCAAATTTATTTTTATTGATTCTTCTGTTCCTAATTTTGTTCCATTAGGGATGGTAGCTATTACAGGGAAATGAGACTTTTCTGTGATGAATATAGAGTGTCTTGGGGACTTATAAGGTTTTGGATCTATAGCCGCAAGTTGATCTTGGGGAACAACCTTAAGATTTATATTGTAAGGAACATCAGCAAATGGAGATCCTCTTAAGGTTGCAAACAATGCGAATAGGACAGGCATTTGTACAATTAATGGAAGGCAACCAGCGAGAGGACTTCCAAACTCATTCATTAATTTTCCTAATTCTTCTTGCTGTTTCTTTGGATCAGATGAAAACTTTGATTTTATTTCTGCTTGCCTTTTTTGCATTACTGGTTGAGCAATCTTCATCCTTCTTGCACTTCTTATTGAACCAGCACTCAAAGGGAAAAGTGCAATTCTTATTACTACTGTTAGTGCAACAATTGCTAAACCATAACTAGGGACTAAACCATAGAAAAAATCTAGAATAGGGATTAGTAGTTTTTCAGAGATGAACCCTATCACGATATTAAAAAGAGTGTAAATTTGCTAGACATTTTATTTTACAGGAAAAAAAGTATTTTGTAATTAATTTATTTAGGATTTAGTAGCAAATCCACTTACCTCGTTTAGATTTGGTGTTTGTGACTTTTTGATTATATTTTCTTCAATGAATTTTTGCTTTTCTCTAAAAAGGGGCAAAGATTTCATCTCAACCTTTGATCCGTCATTAAGAATAAGAACCATATCACCATATGATCCGAATCCTCTTGGAATAGATCTTATTTCTTCTATTTTACTTAATGAAACTTGTGTTTTGTTTTTACCAAACCATCCACCATCTATTGTAATTCTTTTATTCGTAATTTTATACCTTAACCACAAGGCTCTAACTATCGCAGCAAAGGTAAATGGTAAACCAAGAATAGTTATTCCTGCCAATAGATTTATTATTAGATCACTTTTAGCAGGACCTCCCTCGTAAAAGGTTTCTTCATTCATGTTAATCATTTGATTAGGCGAGATTTGAACATTAAATTTTGAAATTCCTCCAAAAGTTGATTTTTATCATTGCAGAAATCTCCAAATTTAAGGTTAACAAGTAACCAATATGGTTTGTGGTTATTAATTTTTTGAATGTTTTTTAATACCCACTCCTGCAGAATTCTTCTTATTTTGTTTCTATCTACAGCTTTTTTTGAAACTTTTTTACTAACGGCAAATGCTATCCTCAAGTTGTTTGATTTAGTTGTGAATTTATGAGATAAGAGGATTTCAGGATTTGGTTTTGCGACTTTAAAAGTCATTAATTTCCCATTATATTTTGTGGAATTTTTATGGATATAATTAAAAGTCCTATGGCCTTTTAAACGCATATTTTTAGGTAAGGCCATATTAATTAGGGGTTATACAGCTATTCTCTCTCTGCCTTTTTGTCTCCTGCTTTTAATAACTCTTCTACCTGTATGAGAACGCATTCTTACTCTAAACCCAGATACACGTTTTCTTTTTCTTGAAGTTCCGCCAAAAGTTCTTTTAGTCATTTTTTTAATTATCCATAATTAATTTATCATTTAATCGATCACTATAGTCCAGCTTCCTAAATAAGTTGAAACTGATTGTCCTTTAGGTTGCCCATATGAATGGAATTGATATAGTCCTGATTTTTTTGGATTGAAGATTTTAAAGAGAATTGCATAACTTTCTTTATTAGATGGAATTGGGCTGTAGGGGTATATATTTAGTGAACGTAAGCCTGATTCTTCAGTATTAATTTCCATATCAGCTGGAATATCTTTTATACATTTAGTTCTATTTTCAAATCCGCCTATTCTTACCTCGCAAAGGCTTATTTTTTCATTTTTTAAAGTCGATTTAAAGGTTTTTGGGATTGCTACTTTAATTTTTAAGAGATCACTTTTTCTGTCAGATGGCCTCAAAAAGAGATAAATCTTATTTCTAAATTTCCTTCTTTTTTCTGTTTGAAACCACTTTAATCTCCTGTAACCTGAGTCTTGATCCCACTGGAATTCCAGCCCCGCTTTAGCATCTTGAATGTTATTAAAAAATGGAATTGAGACGAAAAATGCAGGAATTAAAAAAAATCTTAAAACTTTAAAATTTAATGCAAGTTTCTTTGTGTTCTTAAACATTGAGGAAATTAATTTTTATAGGTTTATTGAGGTTGTCCAAATTTAAAGTGGAAAATAGTTTTACTAAGGTTAACATCTATCTGCCCTTAATTTTGCAGCGCCTCTTAAATATGGATGCTTTACGGGACTATTTGGCGGCAATAAAACTTGTGCCATTATTCTTATACAAAAATCGACATCATTTGATACGTACATTTGTTGGCAGTCCAAAAATGCTACTGAGTCAAGTCCATTACATTTCCTTGCAATTGAAGCAGGGAAACATGCATCCAAATCTTTTGTCGCAGTGAATGTAAGGGATAATAAGTTGGTCTTAATCAGATTATTGCGTGAAATTAATTGATCTACTAATTCCACTACGGCATCTTCAATTTCCTCAACAGAATTCCCAGATGCTGTTGTAGCCCCTCGAATAAATGTAATTTTATAATCATCTTTCATTTTTTCTTACCTATTAATTTAGGGTTTGTATAGCCAAAGTATTTTATTAGATGAATCAATCTCAAAAAAGATATTATTGAAAACTCTTTCAATAAATTTACTTCCAGGAATTAGTCCAAGTATTTTCTTTTTTTTCTTTCCAAATGTTAGGGGCTGCACTTTTGGATCAATTTTAACCATTTTTGCTGCAAGTTCCCTAGCAACAAATTCATCTCCAACTTCATCAACAAGTCCTAATTCTTTAGCTTGGGTGCCAGTGAAAATTCTTCCATCGGCAAATTTTCTTACGTCTTCAATAGGTAAATTTCTTCCTTCAGCAACAGCTTCAATAAATTGTTTGTAGCTTTCATCAATGAGACCTTGTAGCAGTTTTCTACCTTCCTCACTTAAAGGTTTATCTGGAGAAAGTATATCTTTAAATACCCCACTTTTAACAGTTTCGAATTTTATGCCAACTTTATCTAACAATTCAGATAAATTATTTCCTCTTATAATCACACCGATAGATCCTGTAATTGTGCCTGGATTGGCGACTATTTTGTCAGATGCAACACCAATGTACACACCTCCAGATGCTGATATATTCCCAAAACTAGCAATGACTTTACATCCTTTATCTTTTAATCTTTTAATAGCAGAATATATTTCTTGGCTATCTCCAACAGTACCCCCTGGTGAATCAATTCTCACGATTAAAGCAGGAAATTCTCTATCCTCAATTTGTTTAAGAGCTTTAAGGATAGAAACTCTTGTTGAACTTGTAATAGGCTCATCAATTACAATACGAGCCATTCTTTTTTTTGACTTTCGTCTAAAAGGCCAAATCATTCTTTTAAGGTAAATACATACAACTACTTTAAAAAGATTATCAGCAGACCTAATGAATTCAATCCTAAATTGGTTTTTAATGATACTCCCTTTTGCACTTTGGGGGACTTCGATGGCGGCCATGACCCCCCTTAGTATCTAGTGCTGGGCCAGAGTTTGTCGCTTCTTTAAGATTACTTCCTGCAGGAATTCTTGTTCTAATTACAACATATTTGTTTAAAAGAGATCTTAAGATTTATAAGTGTGATTTGAAGTGGTTTTTTGTTTTTACAATTGTCGACGCTACTTTTTTTCAGTTGTTTTTAACTTATGGCATTGAAAAAACTGGAGCAGGTTTAGGTTCTGTATTGATTGATTCTCAGCCCCTTTTGGTAGCTATTTTAGCAAGGGCAATTTTTGGAAATTTAATTAATCCAATAGGATGGTTAGGCTTGATTTTTGGCTTAGGAGGAATAGTTTTCTTAGGTGTTCCGCAAGAATTTCTAGGAAATTGGTGGTTAATGTCTGATACGGCAATGACTGATGTAGCTTTTAACTTTGGAGAGCTCTGGATGCTTGCAGCGTCGCTAGCTATGGCACTAGGAACTATTTTAATTAGATTCACATGCACAAAAAGTGACCCAGTTGCAGTAACAGGTTGGCACATGGTTTTAGGTAGTGTGCCCTTAATTATTAAGCATTGCTTACAATCAAATTTCCAAATAATCCCAAATTGGTCAATATTTGATTGGGGACTTATGTCATTTGCAAGTATTTTCGGAGGGGCGATAGCTTATGGATTGTTTTTTTATTTTGCTAATAATAAAGAAATAACTGGATTTAGTACTCTTGCATTTTTAACTCCTGTATTTGCTCTTCTTAGTGGAGGTGTTTGGTTAGATGAAAGACTTACTATTGTTCAGTGGATAGGGGTAGTTTTTGTTCTTATTTCGGTATTTTTTGTTAGTCAGAGAAGGTCTCTGTGGGAAAATAAATTCACTGATAAGACTATTTAATTAGTTTCTTGGTATTAAAAGCCTGAATTATGCACATAGTTTTGATTAGTACTCCAATAGGTTTTTTGGGAAGCGGCAAAGGTGGGGGAGTTGAATTGACTTTAAATTCTTTAGTCTCAGGTTTGCTTTCTTTAGGTCACTCGGTTGAGGTGATAGCTCCCAAAAATTCTAAATTATATAAAAGTAATGAAAAAGCTAGATTACACCTTGTAGAAGGTGAAGATCAAACTAGTTGGCAGCATCAGAACTATAATTCTCCCGTAATTATTCCTGACAATTCTCTACTAGCAGGCATGCTTGAGAAGGGATTAGATATTGCTAAACAAGCAGATGTATTGTTGAACATGTCTTATGATTGGTTGCCTATTTGGATGACTCTAAATGTAGATATACCAATTGCACATATCATTAGTATGGGTTCTGAAAGTTTGGTAATAAGAAATTTAATCTCAAAGGTATATGATAAATATCCATATAATTTTGCTTTTCATTCACAAATACAAGCTGATGATTATCCATTTATAAAAAAACCAATAATTATTGGTAATGGTTTTAAATTAGATAACTATACTTTTCAAGATTCAATGAAGGGACCCTTGGCTTGGGTTGGAAGAGTGGCGCCGGAGAAAGGTTTGGAGGATGCTGTTTATGTAGCAAATGAACTAGGCGAAAAACTTTATGTTTGGGGAGTTATAGAAGATGAGAATTATGCCTCAAAGATAGAGCAATCATTCCCTCAAGGAACTATAGATTGGATGGGCTTTTTATCAACCGATGAATTACAAAAGGAACTTGGTAAATGTAGGGTGTTGCTAAATACCCCAAAATGGAATGAGGCATATGGGAACGTAATTGTTGAATCTTTAGCCTGTGGGGTGCCAGTCATAGCTTATAAAAGGGGAGGGCCTAGTGAAATTATTCAGCATGGGCTAACAGGTTATCTTGCTGATCCTGATGATAAAAAAAATCTGCTTTCCTATGTTGAGATTATTGAAAAAATAAAGCGGAAGAATTGTAGAGAATGGGTAGAAAAAAATGCTTCTACAAATATATTTGCTAACAAAGTTGTGAACTGGCTTAATAAAGTAATAAAAGAATATAAGTAAAATAAATAAAATTAAATGATTCTTCTTAGCTCAAAAAAAAGGATTATAAACTTTTTGATAGTTTTAGTTTCTGGGATCATTATATTTTTTTTGGGTTTAGGCACTACAGGACTGGTGGATGAAACTCCCCCTTTATTTGCTTCTGCTGCAAGGGCAATGAGTGAATCTGGTGATTGGTTAACTCCAAAAGTCAATGGAATATTCCGTTTTGACAAGCCTCCACTAATATATTGGCTAATGGGTTTTTTTTACTCATTACCTAAAAACGAGATTTGGGATAGTTTTGGGACACTCTCGGCAAGACTACCTTCTGCTTTGGGATCATTATTTTTAATGTTGATAATTGGAGATACGTTGTTTTGTTGGCCACAGAAGAGTGATAGGCAATTCCTCACCCCAATAGTTGCATCATTAGCCTTTGCGCTTTCTCCATTAATAATTATCTGGAGTAGAACCGCTGTGAGTGATGCCCTTTTAACTGGAACCTTAGGGATAAGCTTGCTTTTGTTTTGGAGAAGAATGGCGAGTGACAATAATGATCAATGCATCTCCGCATGGGTATTTTTAGGGTTTGCAATTTTAACTAAGGGACCTGTTGCTTTTGTTTTGGCAGCATTTACTCTTACATCTTTTTTATTTAGTCAGAAGGATTGGGAAACCTTGTTTTGCAAGATAAATCCTAAGAAAGGTTTTTTAATAACATTCCTAATAAGTGCTCCATGGTATGTCTTAGAACTAATCAAAGAAGGAAAGCCTTTTTGGGACAACTTTTTTAGTTATCATAATTTCCAAAGATATACATCAGTTGTTAATAATCATGCAGAACCTTTTTGGTTTTTTTTATTCATAATGATATTAGCTTCATTACCATTCACCCCTTTTTTGTTTCACGGTATATTTAAATCTTTTAAGGATTTCTTCAAAAGTAGAAAAAACAGTTATAAGTCCAGTGAAACCCTTTATACATATTCTCTATGCTGGTTATTCTCTGTTTTAATCTTCTTTAGTATTTCTGCGACAAAACTTCCAAGCTATTGGTTACCAGCAATTCCAGCAGCGGCACTTTTAATCAGCAATAGCTTTATAAGCTTAACAAATGAAAAGAAAACTTATTTCTATTTATGGATATTTAATATTTTAATTTTGTTTGGAGTATCTTTATCATTCTTTTTCTCAAATATTTGGTTAAGTTCAATAAATGATCCTGAAATGCCTAATCTAGTATCTGACCTAATAACTTCTGGGATAATTTTCAAAGCCAAATTGTTCTTTTCTTTCTTGACATTTCTTGCAATAATTTTCTTTTCTTTAAAATCCAAAAATATCTTTTTCTATCTTCAAATTTCACTTTTAATTGGACAATCATTTTTGATGTCGCCAATTAGAAAATTAGCAGATAGTTCAAGGCAATTACCTTTGAGGAATATTTCTAAATCAGTCTTATCTTCACGAGAGGGGAAAGAAACTTTAGCAATGATTGGCATAAGAAAACCGTCTTTACATTATTATTCGAGACAAATAGTTTTTTATGAACCAAATTCTAAAGAAGGATTAATTAATCTCTCAGACAGGCTGAATACAGATAGGAGAGAAAATTATCAGGATCAACCTGATTATGAATACAAATCTTTATTGGTCGTGATAGACGATTACTCTGCGCGTCAAAAGCATTGGTCAAATATTAAACATCAAAAATTAGGCGAATATGGGATTTATAATTTATGGCGAATTCAGAAAAGTGATTTAAATAAGTCTTCGAAACTTTTAATGAATAGTGGATATAAACCTGACTGGAAAAATAGAAAAGTTGAAAAATTTTAGCAAAGTCTTTTTTTAAGAATAGCGTTTTTTAGGTCATCAATGCTGCACTTACTTGGAATTTCAATTTCATTTAAATCTTCTAGTAATTCGAGATCGATTACAGAGTCTTCGGCTAGAAAACTAAAAACTTCATTAATACTTATTCCCATATCTTTAGCCATCTCTGAGATAAGCCTTAGAGTATCCCTCCTAACAGAAATCCTGAGATCTAGAGGGATGTATTCATTTTCAGGGTTTGCTGACTTCATAATATAAATCTTAAGACATTATGTTTATATAGGGATATTATCTTTACAATATTCATAAATCATGCTTTTGCTTTCAATATTTTTAGCTAAATGCACTCATAAAAATTTTTAAGAGAGGAATTGTAACTATTGAAATTAAAGTTGTAGTAAAAAGAATTTTTGAAGCGATTTTTTGTTTCACGTTATAAGCCTCAGCCATTAAAATTGTGGATATTGCCGTTGGGGTTCCTGCCTGAAGAATTACTGCCGATGATTGATAGAAATCAAAATTTAATAATTTGCTTATTAAAAACACAATAAAAGGAAGAAGAACTAACTTTAATAAAATTGAGAATTTAATTTCTTTATTAAGATCAAAAAATCCACCCTTTTGATTTGTTATTATTCCAAGTCTTGTTCCCACAATTATTATTGCCAAAGCAATAACTACTCTTGCCGGTATCCAAAGGTAATTGCCCAATATCTTATCTATTTGGAAAAGATATGCCATAAGTACTCCAATGATCCCTCTTGATGCAGGACTATTTATCAATGCATGTAATAGGCCTCCTATATTTGGGATGTTCTTTTTTTTGGATTTTTCTTTTAGAAAAAAAGGTCCAAATATCCAAGCGAATAGTGTCGTTCCTAAGTCAAATCCGATAGTGAAGTTAATAGTTGTTGAAGGTAGAAGAGCGATTGCAATTGGTATCCCAAGAAATGATGTATTACCTATTAGACCAGCAAGCTGCAGGGTATAGTTTGGGAGCTTATTTTTGAAAATTGGGAATATATTTATTAGAACTATTAAAAATCCAATTAATGAGAATGCAAAAAAGGCGCTTTTAATTAGGTTTATATCTATACCCTCTTTTAATAGAAGACCCATTACACTCAATGGAATGCCAAATCTTATTAGAGGTCTTGCAATATATTTGGAAATCTTTGGATTCTTTTTCCCAAGAAAAAAACCAAAAATTAAGAAAGGTATAATATTTATAAAAAGAGAGTAGATAGTATTAATTTAATGTTTAATAAAGCAATACTAACTTGCAATAGAGCAATCAAAGAGTTTTTAAATTAAGTATGAGAAAATTAAATTATCTTCCATATTGCGTTTTCTGGAATTAAAGGAGATTTTGTTAGATCTTCTGGTTCTTTCGTCAATACTCTCCAATTTGGAACTCTACAAGTTACGTAAGCAGGACTTTCTATTAAAACCCCTGGTTTCTCATCAAAAGTACAAGTAAACCCATCTTTCCAAAAACCACCCTTGTTAAGGCTACCTTTAAACCAAACCCAGCATTTTGAAGTTTTCAAGATCTGCAAAAAATTAGTTCTATGATAAATAAAATTTAAGTAATATCTATATAATTTAATACTATTAAGTTAATTATTGCTGACTTAAGGTTTTTGAAAAATATACTTTTGAGATTAATATCAAGAGATTTAAAATTAAGGTAATCAAATTAGCAATCAATATCGGTATAGAAGAAATTTTATAACCGTAAATGATCCAAGATAATAATCCAATAATAAACATTATTAAAGTTGTCAAAGAAACGTCATCTGCCTTTTTTGTTTTTAGAGTCTTTATCAATTGAGGTAGAAATGCAGCTGTTGTTAAAATCGCGGCAAAATATCCAAATATGTCTATATTCATAAAAGTTTTAAAAACTATTCTTTAATTAAATCAGATAAAAATCCTAAAGGATCTCTCATATTTGATGAATAGCCAAGAACATCATTTGAAAAAAATCTATAAATAACTTGATTTTTATCATTTAATAAAAAGGAAGCCCCTCTCTGAGGAAGATATTTCTCATGAAGAATATAATCAGTCCAATTTTGGATTATTTCATTCATATTGTTTAACCTAAATGTTGCTAATTCAAAGGGTCTCAAATAACCATCCCCGAAAACCTGCCTAAAAGAATTACCCGAAAATTTTAGAAATTTTAAAACGTCAATTTCATCAAATTCTGAATAGATTTGCTTTGATTTTCGGTCACCTGTATAACCTCTAATAACTTCTTTAATTGTTTTAAGAGAATTTATCCCAGAAAGCATTAAAAGCATATTGATCCAACCTCCTAAACCTATATCTAATCCTCTTGAGACTTTTAGATTATTATGGATCTGATTATCAGAAACAACTATTAAATTGTCTTCACGGAACCCAGTAAATTCACAGAATTTTTGTTTCCCATTTTTGTTACCAATGGCAATGGCAAAAATATCTAAATTTTTATCTTGATGATTATCGATAAAATTTTTTAGATTTATTGCATATTCAAAGCTGTCAAAATCTCCCAACAAACCAAATAAAACAATTAATTTAAATTTTTTCCCTCCTTTAAAGTTAAGTTCTTCAACAAGATTATTAATATCATTTTGCAATTTGTCAGTCACGATAGTTTAAATATTTTCTATAAAAATTTCTTAAAAAATTTTTCTTACTTTAATTAGTATAAAATTTTACATGAAAAAGTTTTTAAAGAAATTAATTTAATGTTTTTAGATTTTATTATTTTAAGGTAAACATTTTGAAGTTATGACTGTAGGAATTTATTACGCAACTACAACTGGAAAAACTGAAGACGTAGCTGATCGTCTTCATAACTTTATTTCTTCAGCAGAAGCACCTAAAGATGTATCTGATGTGGATGATCTTTCGGAATTAGAAGCCCTTGATGGGATTATCTGTGGTATACCTACTTGGAACACCGGAGCAGATGAAGAAAGATCTGGAACTGCATGGGATTCAATCCTAGAGGATATTGGTGAACTAAGTTTATCAGGAAAAAAAGTTGCAATTTTTGGGTTAGGCGATTCCTCTACATATACAGAAAATTATTGCGATGCAATGGAAGAACTTCACAGCTACTTCAAAAAAGCAGGTGCCGAAATGGTCGGTTATGTAGATAAATCTTCTTATACATTTGATGAATCTAAGAGCCTTATTGGAGGTAGCTTTTGTGGATTACCTCTTGATGAGGATAGTGAATCTGATTTGACTGATTCACGTCTTGAATCATGGGCATCTCAGTTAAAAGGGGAAATCCCTTCATTGGCATAATCTTTTAAAGATATTTGTAACATTTGTTCTTTCAAGATATGTTTTTTTTACATAAGTAATTAAATCTGTAAAGAACATGTAAAAAGACATACTGAATAGCAATAAGCTCAACTTGCTGTTTACTTAAATCAAGTGTTACAAACTTACGGAAAATCTGATGTCACCTATGACTGGTACGCAGGAAATTCTGGTGTTGTTGGCCGTTCAGGTAAATTCATAGCTTCTCACGCTGCCCATGCAGGCCTTATGATGTTCTGGGCAGGTGCTTTTGGATTATTTGAATTAGCTCGTTACGACGCCAGTATTCCAATGGGTGCACAAAAATTAATTTGTTTACCTCATCTCGCAGGTCTTGGGATTGGCGGTATTGAAAATGGTGTTATTACTGAAACATATGGAATTGTTGTAATTAGCACATTACATCTAATTTTCTCAGCGGTACTAGGTGCTGGGGGACTATTACACTCCAATAAATTTGCTGGGGATCTTGCAGATTATCCTGAAACCAGTAAACCAAGAAAATTCGATTTTGAATGGGATGATCCAGATAAATTAACTTTCATTCTTGGCCATCATCTAATCTTCTTAGGGATAGGTGCTATTTGGTTCGTAGAATGGGCTAAATGGCATGGAATTTATGACCCTGCAATTGGTTCAACAAGACAAGTAATTTACAATTTGGATATTGCTGCTATTTGGAACCATCAATTTGATTTTCTAAAAATAGATAGTTTAGAAGATGTTATGGGAGGTCATGCATTTCTAGCCTTTTTAGAAATTATTGGCGGAATTTTCCACATTTTTACAAGGCAATTTGGAGAATATACAGAATTTAAAGGTAAAGGTTTACTAGGTGCTGAGGCTATTTTGTCTTACTCCGTAGTAGGCGTTTCCTATATGGCTTTTGTAGCTGCATTCTGGTGCGCTTCAAACACAACAATATACCCAGTTGATCTTTATGGGGAACCTTTAAAGCTTCAATTTGAGTTCGCTCCTTATTTTACTGATACAGTTGATTTAGGTTCTGGGGTATATAGTTCAAGAGCTTGGCTCGCAAATGCTCATTTCTATTTGGGATTCTTTTTCTTACAAGGTCATCTTTGGCATGCACTAAGAGCTATGGGCTTTGACTTTAAGAAAATTGGTCAAGCATTTGACAATATGGAAAGTGCAAAAATTACACAAAAATAGTTCAATTTAATAAAAAAAAACTCTCCTCCTAATAGGGGGTTTTTTTTTGTAGAATTTTTTAACTTATTTAATAAATTAATGGAGAACCTTAGAGAAATTAATTGTAAGGAGATTTTTCGAAAGGCTTATGAAAATAGGTACACCTGGAGGAATGAATTTAATGGTTATAAAGGTAGATGTATTTTTTTTATTAATAATAATATTCATGAAGGTGAATTCTTATTAGGCAAAGACTTTAAACCAAATATTCAAAAAATAGAAGATGAGAAAATTGTTAAAAGTATTGCCTCTCAGTTATTTGAAGTATGTATACATAGGGTAAAAAGAGAATTTAAAGCTGTTCACTCAGACAATAATTTTAATTTACTCAAAAATTCTGAAAGTGGGATTGAAATGAGTGTTTCTGGTAAGAATCAAGGTGATAAATATAGAGTTAAAAATGAGTGCATTAATATGGTCTATAGAAAAATTCATGGAACAATAATTGAAATTTTTGTTGAAGAATTTTTACATACAGGAATAGGTTCACTTAGTAAAAAATATACTAGTCAATCAATTGATCCAGATACACTTAAGCCAAAATCACAAAAATTAGAATATGAGGATGAATTTATAAATATAGGTGAAGATGATTATTGGATCTTAAATTCGAGAACAATAAAATACTTAAACCAAAATAAAGAAGAAGAAACACAAAAGTTTGTTTTTGAGGGCTTAAGTTTATTGAAATAAGTTTTTTTATTCAACCAATCTAAATCCTTTATCAAGTAGTTTTTGATAAAGGAGCCTCGCTCTAAAGGCTAAAATTTGTTCTTCATTTTCATTACTAATTACATGAAAATAATTATTGTCTAGTTTATTTTTGCTAAAACATACGTTTGCCTCCCCTAATCTTAAAGTCCAGTTTTCTTCTTTTGCTAAATGTTGATTAGGTCCTAGATCCCAAGGGCATTTTTCAGGATATTTTTCTCTTTTAGAGCCCATATTATTAATTTTAACTATCCAATATTAGTAAAAATTTCAAACGATGGCTATAGATCTTTGTTAATAGCTTTTTCTGGAATGTAGTATGAGGGATTGTTTACTCTTTAGTTGCAATTAAACAATAAAAAGGATCCTTACTTAAAAAATTAAAGATATTAAGGTTTGGTTGATTAAATTTTTTAATAATTTTTGGTTCATTAAATCCGTTTGTGATTAATACTTTTCTTACATATTTGATTCTCTCTTCTTCAGTAGAGATAGTCCATATATTTGGAGCCTTATGCCAAAATGCCCTATTTGAAAAAGCTATTATAAATTTGCCCTGATTACTCAAAATTCTTACGATTTCTCTAGTTAAATTTTCTGGATATTGTAAATATTGCCAAGCTGCGACCATTAAACAATAATCAACACTTTCATTATCTAGAGGAATTTCTTGATTCAAATTAAAATTTTGTATCCAAAAAGTATCAAAAATTTTATTTTTTTCAAGTTCTTGTTTATTTAATCCATGCCCAATAACCTTTTTATATTTTTTCTCTTCAGGTAAATAACTATCCCAACTGGACATTAAATCGAGGACTGTTGAATAATCTGAAATTTCATTTTTATAAATATTTGATAGATAATGCCTGAAGTTTGCATCTAGATGATAAACAAATTTTGGTTCAGAATAAAATTCTTCATCATTGCTTTCATCAAGTTTTTTTCTTTGATAATTATTTAAAACTTCCAAAATGATAATTTATGAAACGTCCTTTAAATTTAATAAAAAGATATTCATATTGTGTTTTTGGAATGTATTTTGAATTTAATTAATTAAAGATTTTTAAAAAACCTAGACATCTATTCAAAAAAAGTTAAATTATTAATTAATAATTTAGTTAACAATGATTAAATTCAAAAGGAGCAAAAAAAGTAGATCTAAAAATGCCCTTTTCAATCCTTATAAAAATGGAATAAGTGAATACGATATGGCATATCTTTCATCAAAAAAAGTTTTAAAAAATAAAACTTTTAATATACAAAATGATTTTCAAAAAGATAATTTAGCTGCATAAATATGCCTTACATTAATGTTTCTACTTCAGCAAAAATAGAGGATAAGAAAAAACTACTTGAAGAAATCTCAATATTAGTTTCAGCATTAACAAATAAATCAAAAAGATTTGTTATGGCTAAATTAGATGATAATTCCGAAATGTATTTTGAAGATGAAAGCCCTTGTTGTTTTTTAGAGATTAAGTCAATAGGCTCTTTAAATCCTTCAGAAATGGCAAAGCCAATATCTGATTTTGTGTTTGAGAAAATGGGAATTCCTATAGATAAGGTTTATATCTCTTTCGTGGATGTGCCTGCTTCAATGTGGGCTTGGAATGGAAGAACCTTTGGTTAATTATTATTATTTTAGGTATTAATTAAATGCAAATAAATAAACTAGTTGATTTAAACAATTTTAGAACAGCTCCTCTTTTAAGCAATAGTCAAGTAAAAAAACTATTAGAAGAACTAGAATCTAATATTTTTAATGCTGATTGGATAACAATAGGAATAATGGCCTCTTCTGATGTTAGGGCTATTGAAGTATTAGAATCAATTTCTAAAAAATATTCCTCAATTAAATTTGGTAATTTAGATTCGATCCATGCTGATGGAAGTGTTTTTTTAAAAGGTAACCAAAAAACTGGTAATGTTTTTGTTAGATCTGAAAATGGTTTAGGAGAGGGGATTTTAATAACATGTCAATATGATGAAGATGCTCAAAAATCTAATACTTTCGGACCATTGCCTTTAGATTTTTTTTTCTAATTAATTTTTAATGAATAAAATTATGAGAATTCTTTGGCTGTACAACTATTTTAGAAACTAGATTTGAACATTAATGTTTTCAGTCTAAATGGGAACATTTATTTTATTTTTCTTTTCAATAGGCTTTGTTATTATGTTTTATGGACTTGTTCTTAATTTTTCCACTTTTTAAAATTTGATGTTTTTTCAGGATATAATTAAAAATCTAAATAATTTTTGGTCAGAAGTAGGTTGTTTGATTATGCAGCCTTACGATACGGAAAAGGGTGCTGGAACAATGAATCCTCATACCTTTTTGAGGTCAATTGGACCTGAACCTTGGTCGGTTGCATATGCCGAACCATGTAGAAGACCTACCGATGGAAGATTTGGCGAAAATCCGAATAGAGCACAACATTACTTTCAATATCAAGTAATAATTAAACCTTCCCCTGATGGGATTCAAGAAAAATATTTAAAGTCTTTGGAATCTCTTGGAATAGAACCTATAAATCATGACATAAGATTTGTTGAAGATAATTGGGAGTCGCCCACTCTTGGGGCTTGGGGTGTGGGTTGGGAGGTATGGCTGGATGGAATGGAAGTTACGCAATTTACCTATTTCCAACAATGCGGTGGAATTGATTGTCAACCAATACCAATCGAAATTACATATGGTTTAGAGAGGATTGCAATGTTCTTGCAAGATAAGGAAAGTATTTGGGACTTAAACTGGAATAAAAATTTCAAATATAGTGATATTTGGCTCCAATTTGAAAAAGGTCAATGTTCCTATAATTTCACTGAATCAAATCCCGAAAATCTCAGAAAATTATTTGAAATATATCAAGATGAAGCAAATTTATTGATTGAGAAGAAGCTAACACACCCGGCCCTTGATTATGTTTTAAAATGTAGTCACACCTTTAATCTACTTGATGCGAGAGGTGTAATATCAGTAACAGATCGTGCTCAATATATTGAAAAAATTCGAAAATTAGC
>QCNH01000017.1 GCA_003213275.1 Prochlorococcus sp. AG-424-M03
TTTCGTCTATTAATCCTTTCCCGCTTGGATCAAAACCTCTCCAACCAGCACCCGGAATATATAACTCAGCCCAAGCATGTAAATCTAACTCAGTGGGCAAAGGATTTTCAAAATGATAACCACTTACAAACCTACTTGGGATGCCAATAGACCTACAAACTTCAACCATTAGCATTGCTAAATCTCTGCATGAACCTATACGCTCTCTAAGTGTTCTGCTAGCCGGCCATGCTGGCCCTGTATGTCTTTTGGTATATTTGACCCGATCTTGAATAATCTCGATTAGTTGGTAGGTAAATGCTAATGCGTTATTAATGCTTCCTGCTAAAGCTTCTTGGGCAAGTTCTACGGCAGAGGGATCATGCTGTCCATTTGGCATCCACCCCTCTAATGCACCCTGTAAATCTCTATTAATAATGCTTCTACAAAAAGGTAATGTTAAATCTCTATTTTTAACCCCTTCAATAATGTTTGGATGTTTAATAGTTTCAACTTCGCTAATTGATTCAATAATTAAATTATCTGTTAATCCATTGAATCTGATTCTATTAATCTCTTCTCCGCTAGCAGCAAGTATTGGATAAATAATTTCTGGTTCTGGTGTTATTTTTAATTCAAAATTCTTTAGCTTTTGGAATCCATTTGACCTTGGCTTTATGCATAATCTATGCTCACCTAATTGAACAGGTTCTTCGTATTTATATTCAAGTTTGTGAATGTATTTAATTCTCATTAATAAACTTTTTAATTAATAAAATATTTTTCTTGAATGAGATTATTTAATTTATTCAAGTCCATTTGCAATGAATCGATTGCTTCATGTAAACCTTGATTGATTATATCTTCAATTCTGATATAACTCCACTTTGCTTGAAGCAAACCTCTCATGCATTCTAATTCTGAAGGATTTTCAGTAGATGGAGAGGTGTCTATCGTTTTAAGAGTATTACTTATTCCATCAAGACAGTATCTTACTGATCTAGGGAAAATTGGATCAAGCAAGAGAAATCTCGCAACTGAATTAGGCTTTATAGAATTTTGCACTGCTTTCCTAAACATTTGATAAGCTCCAGCTGAACGTAAAAGAGCAATCCATTGCAGCTCATCAAGAACTCCTCCAAGTTCATCTAAACTGGGTAGAAGCAAATAATATTTAACATCTAAAATTCTTGATGTTTTGTCGGCTCTCTCAATTAATCTTCCAAGAATGCTAAATCTCCAGGCAAGGTCTTTGCTTAGAGTCGCATCTGTAATTCCATAAAATAACTGACATTCCCTCCTAATTTCACTTAATTGTTCTTGCCTTGGTTTATTCCATATTGCCTCTCCTTCTTGCATATTCCAATATAAGATATTAATTTGCTCCCACATTTCCGTGGTCATGACGTCTCTGATTTGTCTTGCATTTTCTCTTGCCATTTGAATGCAAGAAATAATGCTATTTGGATTTAAACGATCTCTTATTAAAAAATTAATAACGTCATCAGGTTGTTTCTCTGGGAATCTTTTATCAAAAGATTCTCTGTCACTTGAAGCATCAATTAAAGGGAGCCAAGGTTCTGCACTTCCTGGAGGACAATCTAATGACATTGCTTCACTTACTTCCACGAAACGAGATATGTTTTCTGCACGTTCTAAATAACGATTTATCCAATAAAGAGATTCTGCTACGCGACTTAAAAGCATATTATTTACCTACAACCCATGTATCTTTGCATCCTCCACCTTGAGAAGAATTGACGACTAATGATCCTTTTTTTAATGCTACCCTCGTAAGCCCTCCTGGACTAACCCATGAATCTTCCCCTCTCAAGATATATGGTCTTAAATCAACATGACATGGATATAGTTCTCCATCACATAAAGATGGCACAGTAGATAATTCTAATGTTGGTTGGGCTATGAAATTTCTTGGATTTTTTTTAATTTTATTAGCGAATTCTTCTATTTCATTTGTTGTTGAGTGAGGCCCAATTAACATTCCATATCCCCCAGCTTCTGCGACAGACTTAACAACAAGTTTTGATAAATTTTCTAGAACATATTCCCGATCTTTTTGGTAATGGCAAATATACGTCTCTACATTTTTAATAATAATTTCTTCATCAAGATAATATTTAATCATTTTTGGAACAAAAGAATAAATCATTTTGTCATCTGCTATTCCAGTCCCAGGTGCATTTGCTAAAGCAACATGACCTGCCTTAAAAACATCAAGTAATCCGCTAACACCAAGGCAGGAATCTTTTCTGAAATTAAGAGGATCTAAGAAATTATCATCAATTCGTCTGTAAATAACATCTACTCTTTTTAATCCGGAGGTAGTTTTTAAATATACATAATCATCATTACAAACTAAGTCATGACCCTGAACTAGTTGGATGCCCATTTCTTGAGCTAAATAACTATGTTCAAAATAAGCACTATTAAAAATTCCTGGAGTTAGTAGAACTATCTTGGGAGTATCTGTCCAAACAGCAAGTTCTTGAAGAGTTTTTAAAAGATATGATGGATATTCATCAATTGCTTTTACTATTCTTCCAGAGAAAAGATTAGGAAAAATATTTTTCATAACTAATCTATTTTCTAAAAAATAAGCAACCCCAGAAGGGCACCTTAAATTATCTTCTAAAACATGCCAATCTCCATTTCTGTCCCTTATTAAATCAAGTCCTGAAATTTGACACCATTTATTTAGTGGAGGTTTGAAACCAATCATCTGAGGTCTCCAGCCTTCTGAACTCTCTATTAATTCTCTTGGAATTATTCCATCATTAATTATTTTTTGAGAATTATAAATATCATCTAGGAATAAATCAATTGCCTCAAGCCTTTGTTTTAGTCCTTTTTCTAACGTAACCCAATCATCTTTGCTAATTATTCTAGGAAGTGGATCAAAAGGTAATATTCTCTCAGTACCTTTTAAACCAGTATCGTTTAATCTAAATGTTGCACCATGTCTTAGTAATAATTTTTTTGCTGCAGAATGATTCCTGTTTAATTCTTCAAGACCCATATTATCTAAAGAGGAAAGAAGTGGAATCAATATTTCTCTAGCAGAATTAACATTATCCTTAAAGTATTCATCAAAACTATTTTTAGGCTGATAACTTGAAAACATATATTTCATCGTTTAGTAATTTTTACTTTAGCTTTATATCTTTATTCGTATTTATGGCTACCAAAAATAATATCTCTCGACTAGATCTATATCATTATTTTGATCATTGAAGTATATTTCTTGAAAATCTAAAAGGTATGAGTTCTAGTAATTTGCAATTTGTTTTTTTTAGATATTTCGCAAGCTTTCTTTTTATCCTCTCTCACAGTTTGCTGGTTCTTGATCATCTACCATTAGGGGCTGCACTACACGGGCTTGGTGAGGTTTTTATTGCACCTTGGGCTTTTAGGGAGAGAGCATGGGATCTTGTTGTTATTGCAGTTTTATTTTTCTTCTTCGATATCTGGGGACTTATAAACACTCCTTGGAATTAACTGGTATTATTTAAAGACTTGGTTTTGAAAAATGATAATAAAAATGAAGTTTAGTTTTTATCAAATTAATAAAATAGTATTTCTATTATTTCTAATAAATATTCCTAATATATATGCTCATAATCTAATTAATGGTGGTTGCAAAGAACATTGTGGAAATAACGTCAAAGCAATAAATAATGAAAACAAATTAAATAAAAAAATTGATCAAATAAATATTGATAGTAAAAATTCTTGTTTAAATAAATCACTATGTAGAGGTTGATCTCTCGAGATACTTTTTAAATTGTTTTATGAAATTGGTTCTTTGATAATTATCATAAAATTACCAGTTGCTTGATAATTTTTTTTAGGAGGATTTATTTGATTTTTAATTAAAAAAATAAAAGTATATATTAACGGTAGAAGTAATGAAGATGCAGCGACTAAAGCAATTATCTGGTTCAACCTAATGAATGGTTTTTTTACAAGATCCTCTCCACACAAGCCACAAATCAAAGTACCTTTTGAGGATTGTTTTTGAAATTGATATTTAGGATTGCAATATGGGCAATAATATCGAACCATTTTTTAATGTTATTGTTTTAATCATTATCTATAAAACTGGAAGAAAGTCATCTTAATAAAAAAAGAGGGCTTTTTAAGCCCTCCTTTATCTCTTACTTATATTTTTTTCTGAAGTTATTAACGCACCTAAATCATGGATCCTTGTTGCTAACTTCTATTAAGCTAATGCTCAGCAAAATTAACTAATTGTCTTTAACTGGGGCAAAAACTCTAGAATTAAGCTTGTTTCTTAAAGGGCACCTAAACGATGCAGAAGAAGGAAGCTTAGACATTAATAAAAAATAATTGGAGCAGTTAATTAAATTAGTTCGGGTTATTCCGAAATTTCAGGCAGGCTATCGATCATTTTGAAAGACCTCCTAGAACTCAACAATATAAAATTAGGAAAATATTTCTCTAAAGACAATCCGTTTTTATACGCATTGCTTTTTAATTAAAAATGTCCGAGACTAGTAATCAATCGCGTTAATTTTTTCGAGATATTTTTAGTAAGTTTTGCTTATTTCTTTTGATATTTAATTCGACTATCTTAATTTTAAATAATTGAGGAACTCTTTTATGAATGATTCGAAAGAAGTTATTAAAACTGATAAATCTAATCCTATAGACGAATATTTTCAATGTCTCTCATATTGCGATATTCACCCAAAAGGAATAGATAATGACTGTGAGGTCATTTGTATGGAAAGACATTTAAAAGCTAACTATTGGTAATTTTATAAATTTCTATTTTTTACTTAAATCCCTTAGAAAAAAGGTTAGTACGAACTTTAAATTTCCATACATTTACCACACCTTTTGCATTAACTGCTGCAAGTGCACAATCATCAGGTCTCCAGGATATTGCCCCTACTAAATCTCCGGCGAATGCAGCCCCAACTGGATCTCCATTGCCATCATTTTTTAGGAAACTTGCAACAACAGAACCATCCCTAGACCCTGAGGCTACAAGCATACCTTTATTTGAAAAGGCTAGGCTCGAAATAGGTTCTGTATGGTGACATAGCTCTCCTGGCATAGTCCCTTCTGGACCATTTCCTATAAAACTCCATACCGTAATTCTTTCACTGCCACTAGTTGCTAGTAATTTTCCGCTGTCATCAAAAGAAAGATGACTTGGTTTGCCAGGGTATCCCGTCATTTCTGCATCCATTCCCGTTGATCTTCTCCAAAAATGAACTGAATTGTCTTGACTCCCACAGGCAACTATATCTCCATCAGGACTTAATTCCATTGATACCAATGATCCTTGCCATTCGAGTTTTTGATTCGTTTTATTATTAACTATGTCAAAGAATGTCACTCTTCCATAGCAAGCAGTTGCTAGCTCATTTTTATTTGACCATGTTATTGCGCTTACTGTGCTTGGATGGTCTTCTGATATCCATTTCTCTTCACCAATTTCATTAAAAACATATACTTTTTTTGAGGAAGCAATCGCTAGAAATAAACCATCATTAGACCACTTGAGGTGTTCTACCCAGCCTTTGCCAAGATCAAGTGTTTTAATTACTTTACCTTCATGGCAATTACAAATTTGAACATTTCCATCCTGACCTGATGTTGCAAAAATCTCACCCTCTGGATGAATTGCCATTGCTAGTAGACCACCAGAGTGTGTATTTTCTTTTTTCCAAATAATTTTTCCAGTATCTCCTTCGAATGCAAAAAGACCTCCTGCCACGTCGCCAACAATAAATTGTTTCCCTTTTAGAGCCCAGCCACATGCTATGGCATAATCGTTAACTTCTGCTGTCCATCCCTCGTGGAACATTCCTCTTGGGCTAAATGGTTCTATATCAGGCATTTATCAAAACCTTCTTGCATTTCTTTCTCATTTAAATTTCTACCGATAAATACAAGTTGATTTCTACGAGGTTCATCACCCCATTCTTTGTCAGGTTGTGCAGTAAATAACATGTGTACTCCTTGGAAAACTATTCTCCTTGGGTTACCTGAGTAACTTATGAAACCTTTAGTTCTGAATATATCCACTCCTTTTTCTGAGAGAAGCCTTCCCATCCAAGTATTTAGTTTTTCAGGGTCAACATCTCCAAAACGCTCTATAGCAATTGAGCCTACTTCATCATCATGTTCGTGCTCTGCTTGCCAGAACCTTTCAGTATTAAATGGAATCTCTTTATTTTCGTCACTTTTAATGACTTTCATATTGAATTCTTCAGCAGTGTGCTGTGTAAACAAACCTATTTTTGTTGGTTTTTCTATGTTCAGGATGAAGGATTTATTTCCTTTATCCTCCAATTTGAGATTTATATGTTCTCCATATGGAATAGTATTTCCAGGCTCTAAAGTATTAGCTTTTTCTGCATAAAGTCTTACGGAGGATTCAGCACCATCTTTAAGTTCCTCCTCATTCTCACCTTGGTTAACGAGAGCTACTAGGGACATTTCTGGATCTGGTCCTTCTTCTAGCATTAATTCATATTTACCTGCATCAAGATCGTAAACACCTGTCCATTCAAAAGGATACTCTGGTTCAAGGAATGTTGGCCTGCGTTTAAGGATCTGATCAAGATCAAATGCACTTAGATTTAAAACTGTTTCAATTGGTACTTTGGCATTCTCGGCTCGAATAATTCGAGTCATTCGGTTCATATCTCTCAATCTTGATTCAAGGGTATCTAGTGCATCATCAGAGACTAAATCAGTTTTATTAAGGACAAGAACATCCGCAAATGCAACTTGTTCTGAACTTTCATCGCTCCTGCCTAGTTGCTGATCAATATGTGCAGCATCAACTAAAGTCACAATTCCATCAAGAGTAAATTCAGAACTAATTTCTTCATCCATGAAAAATGTCTGGGCAACTGGCCCAGGATCTGCTAACCCTGTCGTTTCTACTAAAACATAGTCAAACTTATCTCTCCTTTTCATAAGGTTGCCAAGGACTCTTATTAGATCACCGCGAACAGTACAACAAATGCACCCATTTGACATCTCAAATACTTCTTCATCGGCATTAATTACAAGCCCTTGATCTATACCTACTTCACCGTATTCATTCTCAATGACGGCTATTCTTTTCCCGTGCTCTTCACTTAATATCCTATTAAGCAAAGTAGTCTTCCCTGAGCCTAAGAATCCAGTGAGGATCGTTACGGGAACTTTATCTTTGATGCTCATTTACAGATTTCTACTAAATAAACAATAGTTTATTATAGTAATAATAAGAAATGAAAACCGTTTTTATTAGAAAAATTTAATCTGAAAGTTTGTACCATTTAGACTCAAGATTGGAGCCAGATTCTTTATCACAGCTTCCACCTAATGAATCAACAATTGTACAAGTGTTGTGAACGGCTACTGAAACCGTATTGCCATCCATCATCAATCCATCAACGAATATTTGATTAGAAGCTAAAGGAACTGAACTTTGTCTACTTAAGTTCCTTAATAACTTAGATGCTGGAATTTGTTCAGGAAATATTGCCTGAACTTTCTCTTCATCTAACATTTTTAAAGTAGAACTTATGTTGTCTGGCCTTAAGCTTGAGGAGTCGCCAAGAAAGTCAAGTAGACTAATGGTTTCAAAACCAAATGCATCCCCGTAGTATTCCATTGCTTTGTGTTTAGAGACAATTACTCTGTTTTCCTCAGGAATAGAGCTTACTTGTTCGACGATCCAACTATCCAAGCCCTCTAAGAGAGAATCAGCTTTTTCGAATCTTTTATTAATTAGTTTTCTGTCCCCTCTATTAAAAACTGAAATATCTTTTTTTAAACTTTTGCTTATAAGATCTCCCATCTTGATGATGTTATGTGGATCATGCCATACATGTGGATCTAGGTCTCCATGGTCATGATGATGATGCCCCTCTACTTCATCTGGTACTTGTGCTATTGGTTCTACATCACTATTTAAAACGTCTTTAAAAAAGTGTTGAGTTGCTTCAAACTCAAAAGGCATGTGTTCAGTAAAAAATATATATTGACCATCTTCTTTAATATCCACGTTAAAAACAGTACTATCTTTTCTTTGATCAAAGTTAAGAACAAAAGCTTTATTACTTGCAATCAAAGTACCATTATTTTTTCTGCTTATTGAGTCTTTAGATCCTAATAATTCTTTAGCTAAATCTTCAGCGCCTTCTATGTCATTTGACTTGATAATCACCATCTTCATTGCAGGATCTGCATATTCGCCATCGACTTTTTCAAATGACCATTTGTAAGAACCCTTAGAAAGTTGGAATTTACCTGCCCATTCGAAAGCACCCTCAACATGATCATCATGTCCACCATGATCTGAGTGATCATCGTGACCTCCATGATCAGAATGATTATCTACCTTAGCTGAATGTTCAGCATGATCGTCATGTCCACCATGGTCTGAGTGATCATCGTGTCCTCCATGATCAGAATGATCATCTACGTCTATTGCACTAACACCTACAACAACAGTATTTTTTTTATTTTCCCAATTTCTCATACTTGGAGTCATTTCTTTACCAAGAGTAAATACTTTGTCTGCGCTATTTAGTAATTGGGCTTGCCTAGGATTGATCTTTAAGTCATGAACATCCTGTTTTCTATTTACTAAGCATGTAACTTCGTCAGATGGTAATGCAATTGATTTAACTAAATCACAAACTAGAGGTTCTACTGCTACGTATGACTTTCCTTTAGCCATAACATCCTGCCCAAAACCAGAAAATATAATCGTTCCAGCGATTACGGCAATTTTAAAAATTGACTTATTTGAACTTGCTTTATTTGTTAAAAGTTTTTTAAAAATGGACATAAAAGTTATACAATACTTAAAAATGATAATCATTTTCATTGTGTCTGACAAGCATCGGTATCAAATGTTATGAAAATAATACGCAACTTGTATTATTGGTAAGCTTGTAAAGTGACCTTTTTTAAAAGATTAATTAATGGCTACTTTAGTCGCTGAAAATTTAACCTTTGCATACACAAAAAAAAGTAAGCCAGTTTTAAATAAGGTATCGGTTGAGATTAAACCTGGAACTTTAACAGCGTTAGTTGGCCCAAACGGCGCTGGTAAATCCACTCTTTTGAGAATATTGCAAGGACAAAATACTCCAGATAAAGGCGAAATAAAAATTGACGGTAGAAATTTATATAGATCTAGAGCTCTTGTGGCACTTATGCCTCAAAGAAGTTCTATGAATTGGAAGTTTCCCATTACAGTTGAAAAATTAGTATCTCTTGGTCAAATAAAGTATTCAAAATCAAGAAGTAATAACCCCTTTCAAATTAAGGCTCTTCTAGCATATCCTAATTCTTGGATTAATAAGTGTTGTGAATTAGAGGCGACAATGCAAAGAGTAGGTATTGCAAATTTGGCAAATAGAAGACTCGATTCTCTTTCAGGAGGACAGCAGCAAAGAGCTCTATTAGCAAAAACTCTTATGTCTCCGGCAAGAATATTTCTTTTAGATGAACCTTGTGCAGCTTTGGACCCACCTGCAAAGGAGGATTTTCTAAAAATTGTTCGGCAACTTGCGGATGCGGGACTTTCTTTGCTTGTAAGTAGCCATGATTGGGGCGAATCTTTAAATAACTATGATCAAGTAATCGTTCTTGATAAAAGTGTTTTGGCAGTTGGTAGTCCTGACCAAATAAAAGATAAATTAGAGGCAATAAACATTAGCTCTATAAACGAAAATAATTTCTGTGATTAGAGAATGTTCATTTTTAATTCTGAGCTTGATAACAGTTTTGGCAAAGCCCGAAATATTCGAGGGTATGGAACAACAATTGGAATTTCTTTGGATTTGTTTTGGGTGTATGAATATCTTTTACCGGGCATCCTTCCATTTTTGATGTCTCACCACATTGAACACAGGTCAAATGATGAATATCTCTATCTACGGGAGTATACAGAACCTCTCCTGTTGGTAGATGTCTAGAACGTATTAAGCCATGCTTTATCAGAACTTGAAGATTCCTGTAAACAGTCGTCAGTCCCATAGCCTTTCCGCTTTCTATCAATTGTCTATGCAACTCTTGACCAGTCAATTCATCCTCGCATTTATTAAGTTCTTCAAGAAGTTGTTCTTGTCTTTTGGTAATGTCAGACTTAGTTACCATTGTTTCCGAAATCTTTTTTTGTCCCGTATTTTTGATCATACCGAATCATTCGAATAATGTCTTTTATTAATAACAACTGGTGGCTTGTTCCATTAATAATAACTATATTTTCTGGGATCTTATGCCCAGCTATGGGAACTGTATTAATAACTCATAAGAGATTATTACAAGTTAATTTAATCTCTCATTGTGTGTTGCCTGGACTTGCTCTCGCATTAGCGCTTGGAATTCACCCCTCAATTGGTGGTGTTATCAGTGGTCTTTTAGGCTCGGTGATTGCGGAAAGTTTAACTAATAGAAAAAGTGAAAATTATGAAGCAGTTATGAATACTATTCTCGCTGGAATGCTTGGATTTGGAGTCCTTATAATCCCTTTACTTGGAATAAGGATCGATTTGGAGGCAGTATTATTTGGCGATTTATTGACAGCAAATTTTGGAGATTTACTTAGAACAATAATTGCTTTTTTAGTATTTATACTTTTAATGACTTTTGGATATGAAAAGGTTGTTTATGTTGGATTGGATCCGGAAGGTGCATCCGCGAGTGGTATAAACGTTTCTTTATTAAATCTTGCTTTGAGTTTTACAACGGCATTAGTAATTGTTAGTTCAATGTCAGCCGTGGGAGTAATTCTTGTTATTGCTCTTCTTTCTACTCCAACTCTGTTAGGGCTAAATAAGGCTCATAGTTTAAGAATTGCAATGATGAGGTCTTCATTTTTTGGATTATGCATCTCACTTCTGGGCTTTATTCTCTCTATAGTCTTTAATTTGTCGCCTGGACCTGCAATTAGTGTTATTTGTGTCGCATCTCTTTTGATTCCTAAACTTCGTAAATAATTAATTCTTAAATGTCCAATCAGAGTTTAATGCTTGAGCTTCTGGGTTGTTTTTTAATGCTACTTCCATAGCCTCTTTTTTATTATTAGCTATAACAACTTCATCAAATTCCTTTCCATTTTTTTTGAGAGTTACTTTGAAACGCATAAAAATTTTTTAATTAATCAAAAGTTAACCACTAAGCAACAAGATTTAAATACTTTTAAAAGTTAATTGATGGAATAGAAACTTTAGTTATTTTGAAGTTTTTCTACTACAGATTCTTTCTCAATTTTAGCTACATCCTGTAATCCATTAGCATCAAACCAAGGAGCGTTTTCCCAATTAAATCCTTCCCCAAACGTATTATCGGGAGCAGCTACGTACCAGTGACATGATGAATCGGGAACATCTACAGCACATTTTGACCAGTCAGCTTCCCACTGTGGAACTTGTACCCACATCACAGATGCTAATAAAAAAGAAAAAATAAAATTCATAATTATCGGTTAGCAAAATTTTGAAAGATTTTTTTCACACTCTTTCTTTCTTTTCTTCCAATAGTTCTCAAGTATTTGATATTTATGTTTATTTGTAAATTGATTTAGAGGGATACTATTTTGATTAGTAAGTGTAGTATTTTTGATTTTCATTACTCAAAATGTCTATGTAGATCATATTTAAGACAGTTTCTAGATTTTTTGAAGTGAATTTATACTTAATTTTTGTCTTATTTTTGTGTAGGTAAGTATTTTTCGGGATTATTTTCAATATAAGTAAGCGAGTATTTGACAACACCCACTATTACTGAAAAAAGAGTAATTGCAGAGATAATAAATATGATTTTTTTATAAATGCTTTTCATGAATTTTTTATTTTTTTGATTATTTTTTCATCAACGACCAATTTTTATGAAAGATTTAATAATTAGTAATTTATACTGTAGCCTTTTAAATTACCTACGGAGTAGATTAAAAAGATCAGAAACTCCTCACACACTTTTTTCTGATAACTCTAAAAGTACTCGACCTCAATGTTTGAGTACTTTTTGTATTTTTTGCGATGTGACAGTTAAGATAGAGGTCTATTAGGTATTACATATTTTGAATTTAGGTGTGATATTAAATTTGTGTGTAGGAGGAATTGATTTATTTCAGTGGAAACAAGGAAACACTTGATATAAATCAATTTTAAAAAGATCTCTCTCTGAGGGATCTTTTTTTTTATTAGAAATATATTAGTTCATACTAAATCTTGAATATAAAAACATATATGTTTTCTCCAAAAATAATGAGAAACCTAATTACAAATTAGTAATTTAATTCGTTAGATTATGAATTGTTAAATTCTTCTGTTAATGAAAATACTTTTTTTAGCAATTTTAATTTTTTCAAGCATTTTATTCCCTTCTTCATCATTTGCCTCACATGTAGAACTAAAACCTTGTGTAGAGATTGCACATTGTGTACGAGAGGAATGGGAGGTTAACAATATTAATGAACCTTTTGAAGAGATTAAAACATTTATTGAGAATACTCCAAGAACTGAGATTGTAGAAATTGATGGCGATTATCTTCATGCTGAGTCAACCAGTAAATGGATGAAGTATGTAGACGACTTAGAAGTATCCTTTCTACCTGAATCAAACATCTTATTAATAAGATCAGAATCAAGAGTTGGAGAAAGTGATTTAGGAGTTAATCAAAAAAGAGTTGATTTACTAAAATCGAAAATGTTTTAAGATAAAAAGTTAAAAAAAAATAATTTGTTTTTATTGTTTTTTGTATAACTTTTCCATTTTCAATAAAAAATTGTAGATAAAAAAGTGATAATTATCATCATGCCTTGGTAATGGCAAATTTATTAGATTTTCTTTAAAAAGATGATAATAAATCTTATATATTTTTCGTTATGTAGCTTTGTTTTTTTCTGGTTTTATATAAACCTAAAAAAAAATGGACTTATATGGATAATTAAAGGTCTTTTGCAAATCGGAATATTGGTATTATTCATTGGCGGGTTCTTCAAAATATTTTTCACCTTACCCCCTAATTTATTCATAAAAATAATTTTTCTAATTACTTATACATGGTGCACTGTTGGAATAAATGTAAATTTCATGATCCCTTTGATTAGTTTGATTGACCAAAAAATCGTGAAAAAATAAAACTAAAATATACCTTAATTCTTAGTACAAAAATAAATCTATTTCCTTAAATATTTAATATAAAAATTTAGAAGATTTTTTCCCTTTGGAAAGTCTTTTTCTTGTATACCTAGTCTTTAATGCCAAATCTGTCATTATATATATTCCAAATAACAGAATTACTATTCCAATAAAGTATTTCATTATTTTTTATGTAATTACTATGTTTAAGATTTATTGATTATTCCAACTAATTTTAATATCTATTTCTTGAGATAAATTTCTTGTAACTGGACATTCTTTGGAAGCTTTTTTCAAAAAATCAATAGTTTCATTTGAAGTGCGCTCTGGTATAAAAATATCTATTATTAGTTCTTTTATCTTCCTCTCGCTATTTTGTGTCATTAGTTTTTCAATATTTAAATAAATACCTTTTAACTCAAGTCCCTTCGATTTAGCTTTAATTGCCATAATGGTTAGCAGGCAAGTACCTAGAGATGTTGCTAATAAATCAGTTGGGGAAAAACTTTCACCTTTACCAGAGTGATCTAAAGGTGCATCTGTTCTAATAAGACTTCCAGATTGTAGATGAATAGCCTCACAGTTTAAATTCCCTAAATAAGAACATTTCAATTTAGTCATTTTAAAAAAATTAAATTAAGAATATTATTGAAAAAATTATGGAACATAAAAAGATTATTAATTAAAAACAATTGTTTTTATTTGCATATTAGTAGTGTATTAAGGAAATTCATAATTCAAATTCTAAATCAGTTTTTATATCCATATTCCTCTAGGCAATATTCAATTAATTCAATGGATTTATTAAGAGTTCTTTTATTTTTATTTTCTAGATCAAAGCATTCATTTAAAACTCGTATAGATTCATTTAAGATAGATTCTTCTTTATTTTTTAAATCTTTAACTTGATTTATATAAATTAATTTTTTAATTCCAATAATGGAAAATATGGTTATTGATATTGTAAGAATTGCCATTTTGACTTTATTCATATAATTAGTTTTACCAATAATCTAATTTATTTAGTATCTCAAACTTTATATGATTTCAAGCATATAAAGCTAAGTAATTACATATGTAGCCGCTGTTATTGCAATAGCAGTAATTGAAATAAAGATGTATGGAACAACCTTTAAAGGAATATATAGATTATTGTTATTCATAACTAGAACCTTTATATGAATTCTTGCATTACTTTTAGAATTTATAAGTCTTCAAATATACAAGTTAATTTTCTTGGCAAAATTCAATCCTTTTTAAAGATTAAAAAATATTTTATTCATTGAATTTTCATTAAATAAAGTACCTCTAAATCCTGTCTTGAGTCTGATATTTTTCTTTTTAAGAAGATTAATTCTTCTTGGCTCATTTTTAATTCTTTTATCATTAATTCAGCTTGTTCAATAGCATGTTCTATATTTCTAATTTTAATTTCTCTTATTGAGGGATCATCTTTACATGCTTTTTTAGTATTTGCATCTAACATATGTAATAAAATATTGCTTTGAATATAAACTAAATTAAGACTTCATTATGCAAGTACCGCAAATTTAATTAAAATAAATTATCATTTAATAAAGAACTTTAATCTTAGCTAACCCTCTCTTCAATTCATCGAGTGGGTTTTTTTATGGTGTAATATACTCCTAGCATTTACTATTAATTTGGAAGATTCAAAACTTAATCCTGAGGAAAATAATTCAAGTGAATCATCTCTCAATCTTAATGAAGATAATAAAAATCTTAATGATGGAAATAAAAAAGAAGAAAATGTTAAAGCATTTACAGAATTTCTAGAGAAAGCAAGTAATAAAGATTCTTCAGAAGAAAAAGTAAATCTTGATTCCCAACAACAAAAAATAAAAATTGACAAATCACTTTTTAAAAGATTTCTCAATAAAGGATTTGATGGCATTTCAACTGATCCAAACTATAAAATGTTGGCATTATTAATAATACTTTTAATTAATTTGTCTGCATTTTTTGTTATTGGCAATATTGGTAAAGCGTTTTTAAGAAATGCAGGAATAATGGATTAGAAATTATTTATTTCTTTTTGGATATTCATCTTTACAATTTTGATTCTTCTATTGAAACTGTGATATTTTCGTTTCAAATTAATATATAAATGAGATTTGGATAATAAAGAACCTGAAAATCCAGTTGTTTATCTTTCTAATTTAGTTAAGAAGTTAGATGTAAAAAACAGAAATGGTTTAGTGGCCTTAGCAATAATAAATCTTTTGGTAATTCTTTTATTTAAATTTTATTTGAAAGGTACTGGATTATTATCTTGAATTTATCTATAGGTATTTATTATTCAGCATTTTCAAATTGCTTTGCTAATCTAAATGACTTCCTAATTATTAGAAAGCCACCATATGCGCCAGCAAGTAAGGGTAATACTATTAAAGGATTAGGAGAATATTCTGAATAATTTTTTACTCCATCAACATATTCATATCCTGAGCATTTAAGAAAGCATAAGCTGAAAAATGTGATACTCCAACCTATGATTGATAAAAAACCACCTTTTTTATCTCCTTCATAGAATCTGTCTAAACCTAATCCCCATCCCACTATTAAAAATATTCCTCTAACAAGTGAGTTTTTTTCTTGATTCCTAAGCATAATAATAAATTGTTCACTACGAACATAACCTATTCGTATTTTAGACGCGAGATGTATTTATTAATAAATCTTTAAAATAATTTTTTTAATAGATTTTTTCTGGAAATTACTAAGAATATTAGTCAGCCTTTTATTAATTATCAGATAATGTACTTGGACTCAATAAAGAAATTGAAGGCCTTATATAAATAAAAATATAGCCATACATATCCTGCATAACTCTCATTTCTTCGTCTAAATATGTAATTGAGACTTGGCAATTTGGTGATTCTTTATTCCAAGGTAATTTATTCCATACCTCTTTAACTGGATACCATCTATCCATCAGTAATTCACTAAAGAATGGAATCTTATTAAGTCCGTCAACTTTGGAAACTTTTGTCTTTTGTAAGTTCATATCAAGTAAATTATTTTTTAAAACCAAATCACTTGCTAGGGTTATTACTCTTCCACCAAAAGTAGGTAAAAGTTTGAACCAACCTAAAATAGGAATTGTTGTGAGCCCAAATATTGTAGTGTCAAAGGTAGATATAAATTCTTTTTTATCAAAATCAATCTTTTGAGCAATCCTCCCAACAGTAGATATTCCAAAGGATCCCACTTGCAATTGATGCAATTTAAAAAAAAGATTACTTTTGAATTCATCATTTAATGCCTTTTCAATAGAAAGGAAGAAAGGGGAACTTCGGAATAATTCAACATTAGAAAAAATCAATTCCCACTCTCCAGACAATGATTTTTCTGATATTTCGAAACTAAAACTTTTAAGCTCTTCAATCAAATCCACCATTTCATTTTCTTTCTCCTCATACATAGGAGCAACTAATTTATTTAGTCTTTGTCCTCTATCTGTCACAGCAGCTATTTTATATATTTTTTTCTTTATCTCTTCAATTTCTCTCATGACTCCAAATTCAGGGGTTAATAATTAATCGTGGGAATTTAATTTTAAGTTGATATCAATGTTAATAATGCTACTAATAAAATTAATTAATATTCTCCCCACCTTTTACCAATATCAAAACCCCATGCAGTGGTTAATCTAATTACTTCATCATGATTCTTGCATTTTGAAAGTGACAACTTTTTACTAGGATTATTTTTAATAAGCTCAGAAATTTGATTAAGTTGCTCTATTTTTTTTAGAAAATTATTTAGATCTTTATCTGACATTTATCTAGGAACTAAATTTTTGATCATAAGTGAATATGTAGTAAAGAACCCATGCAACTCCAATAATCAGAATTGCAATCATTATATTTACTGACCAAACAACTTCAATCATTTTTTTGTTTTTTCTAAATATATCTAAAATATATACTAAATTAAGCTTTAATAATTCAAATCTGGGACAATACACTACTATTTCTAAATGTATAAAATAGTTTTAAACACTTTTAAAAATTATGGGAGAAGCTAAGAGAAGGGAAGAGTTAGGCTTGCCGCCTAGAGAAAAGAAAAAGGAAAAAATAACATCGGAAAATCAACTAAATAAAGTTCTGAATAAATACCCTTATTTACCGTATATATTAGGTTTTTCGTTATTATCAATATTAATTATAGACTTAGTGAACTACTACAAATAGTTATAAAAAACGGAGATTATTTGGCAGACAAAAAGAATAATTAAAGAAGGGATTAAACTAAAGAAAAAAGTTGCCTTAAATTAGGTAAAGATACCAGAACTCTATTTTGATATCTTTTATACAAAAAAAATTCTTAGTAACTTTATAATTTAATTAAGTTATTTGTCAAAATGAACTATAGAGAAATCACAAAAAAATATAGTGAGTTACTTAATAAGGCTGAATATGCTACTGGTCGTAAGGAAGTTGTAGGACTGCTAAAAAAAGCTGCTAAATTAAAATCTCAGATTGAAATTAATTATTAGGCTAAATTAGTATAATTCTAAATGTAAAAAATTTTTTTAAATATCTTTTTACATGAGATAATCTGCTTAAATTATTTTTCTCATGAATAAAAAAGGTTATACAACCGAAAGTGGTGGTAGACAGAATGGTTTTGCAATAGAACCAGAAATAAATCCTATATCTGAAGGAGAGTCAAGAAAATCCTTATTTTTATTCATTGGAATATTATTACCTTTCTTAATAGGCGGTTTTTATTACTTGAAGCATCTTAATATTAGCTGATTTTTTATAAACCATTTTTAGCAATATATTCTTCTGAACTAAGAATATCTTGCATTATGCTTTCTGAGGATGGATTAAACCCATTTTGCTCTAAAAATGACTTAACCTTTTCGAATTTTTGCTGAATTTTTTTTGTATATGGGGTTGTCATCAAATAATCATCTTTTTCTGTTGAATAGTTCATTTGATTAACGAATTACTTTTATAATCAAATTTTGCAAAATAATCAAATTCTACTGAAGTTATAAATATTACATAAATAATATATTAGTAATAAATACTCATAAGGTATTCCGTTCTTGATTATTTTGGTTTACTTCTTCAAAGAGTACTAATAGTGACAAGTTCCATTAAATCCCTTGACTGTAAATATTTTTGAAAAACTTCTGAATAAAAAGCTTTTTTAGCAGCAAATTTTGATTCAAATTCTATTACCAATCCGAGCCGTCCTCCATCCCATTCATTTGAAGTTGATTCTTGGATTAAATCTCTTTTTACTATCACACCTCCCACAGACTTAATCCATGGCAATACTGTTCTTATATATTCCAGAAATAAGTCAGCATTTGGAATTGAAATTTTCTTTAGCCAATAGCTCTTTGTCATCAAATCAACATATTCTGGGTAGAATATAGCATATGGAGGAGAGTATTTATTCTTAGTTTTTTACTTAACTGTATTTGATGAAATTAGACGATTAATTATTAAATTTACTTTTACTATCTTAAAATTCAATTCATAGAAGATTTTAAATATTGATGAAAAACTTGAATTAGATTATGAATTTGTCTTTAGCAAAAATATAAATGCTTTACAGTGTGTCTAGGTGGCGTAGTTCTAATAGTTTTTTTTTAATAGTTTCCTTATTATTGATAATTTTTAAATTCTTGATCCTTTTAATTTAAATGGTTTGAATTTGCTTAAACAAAGAAAATTATAATCGATTATTGATACTGCTATTTTAATTAAACTTAATTACATAAAAGAAAAAGCATTGGTCTAATATTTACGAATGCTAGTTTTAGTTTCCAAAATTTAGTAGGAGAATATAAAGGCTATTAATGAAATAATTAATGAACAAAAAGGGTTGTTAGGAATAACTTATTTAATTAATAGAATCAGCATTCTCAGAGGATATAAAGGTAAATTATTTCTTTTAAGAAAAATAAATACAAAAACTTTATTCAAGAATTTTAAGAATTTATTAAAAGCTTTTAAACATTTAAGTCAATTCTTTATCCAAATAGATTTTAAAACGAAATAAATTGGAAAATATTTAAAAGATTCTTTAGGTATTTCATAACTTAAGAATTTTAGTGATTCTTCTAACCAGTATCCAATATCAAAGCCAAAAAAAATTTTTTCGAAAAAAAACCAAAATTCTTTATCAAATATTATTCTAAAGTTTAAATAAACATATTCCCAATGAAAGGTATTCCAATATTCGGTTAAAAAGGAAGATAAAACAAGCCAAATTGATATAAATAGAAAACTTTTAAGAAATTTAGAAAGTTTTTTCATACCTCCAGCCGCTACCGTATAAAAATTTAAATATTTGTCTTATTATTATTAGGATCAAATTTTATTTCCATAGAATATATCCAAAAAGATATAAAGATCTTTAGGGAAAATTTAATATTTTGGTTCCACAAGTCAGTTATTCGTCTTTCTTAATATTCTGTGCTTTTAGATTTTTATTTTTAAGAAAAAATCCTAAAAACAGAAAAGCACAATATATTAGTAAACTCATACCAAAAATTAAAGCAAGCTTTGTTATATCCATAAAATGATTTGTTTAAATATAAACTAAATCATTTTTTGCGAACTTTTATCTACGTTAATGATTTTTTATTTATCACGATAGTAATCAGCAATTATTAAGCTAAATATATTATTTTAATCATATGCAAGAAGTTTTTGCCTGGAGCCTTTGTCTCTCTGTAGGTGTTGTTTTAATATCTATTATTCCATTAACTATTGGGAGGCTTAAAGGAGGTTATTCTATTGAAAACATGTCAGCCCCGAGGGCTTTGTTTAATGAACTTCCTGCTTTTGGCAAAAGAGCAGTTTGGTGCCATCAAAATTGTTGGGAAAGTATCTCCTTACATGCTCCTGCATGCATTCTTTGTTTGATTACTTTAACTGATTCAAACATTGCAATTATTGCAGCGTGGATTCATCCTCTTTTACGTTTTTTATATATTGGCGCTTATGTATTTAATATTCCAACCGCAAGAGGTTTGATTTGGGTATTAGGGATTTTTACAACACTATTATTATACAAAGAGGGCTTAACCCAATTGATATAAACTATTCAAACAATAAACTTATCTAGGTCTTTTAACTGAAATTCATTAATTAGTCTTACCTTATTTGATTTCGCTAGTTTTTGAGCAGACTTTGTAAAGCCAGATCTTGAAACTAATATTGCATGAGTCCCTTTCCAATATAATTTACCAGCAGAAATTTCTTGAACGGCTTTATTTCCAATGGATTTTTCATGATCTTTGCATTGAATACATATTCTCAAATCATTTATTGAAGCAATTAAGTCAACCCCTTGATCTCCAGTATTAGGGGTTTCTTTTACTTCCCAACCATGTTGTTTTAGAATTTCCATACAATGATTTTCAAATTTAATACCTTTTTTGTAGCTTTCGTTTATTTTTTTTGAATAATGTTTTTCTAAGAGATTTAAACATGATTTTTCTATTTGACTTGCTATGAATACAAACCAATCTTCAGTCTCAAGCTTTCTAATTTTCCCAAGTATCTCATCATCAATAGTAGGGTTTTCAGAACAATAAGATTCCCACTTTTCGAAAAATAATTCTACACTTTCAAATTTTGTTAATATTACTTTTTCCCAAAAGTATGGGATGCCTTCTTTAAATCGTTTTGAGCCATTTAATATATTTTTTTTTATAGCTTTTTCATCAAGAGGTGGATTGCCAATCCATTTTTTATAATCCTCATTACCATAGGCATCAATATCTCTTAATCTAATCCGTTCTTCTAACAAATTGTATTTATTTTCTTCAATTAAATTATTAATTACCTTAATAAACAAATTAGAATTCAAGGAATTATTTAATTTAAGCTTTTTCCTTTTAATTTGATAATCTCTTAGAATTACAATAATTAAAAAACTGATGAAAATAATTAAAAAAATAAGAGTATTTTTCATTAAAGTTTTTTTATTTATGTTCTAAAAAGTTTTTGTTTTTCTAATAACAAAATTATTTTTTGTTATTAAGGCAGATCCTTTTACTTCAAAACCATTAATTGCTGATATTTCTCCTTTAATTCCTTCTAATGTTAATTGCTCTATAATCCCTTTTATTACTTCATCTTCGACCAATTTCCTATCAATTCTTTCAGGTGTAATATCTGTAAGCCATTTTGATGTCTTTTTTTTTACAACCTCTGTAGGGTTAGTTATTTTTAAGTAGATAGCCATTTTTTAAATCATTCAACTGAATTATAAGCAATAAATTTTCCTAACTTTTATTATTGTCATTACTTTCCCACTCAAGAAATTGAAAAACAAAAATTGCAAAGATGGAAAAAAAAATTATAAAGAGACCTAACCATCCTATGAATTTATGCTCTGTAAAAAGATTTGTGAGCATTGATTCTTCTTGATATCTTGATTCCATTTCATATTGAAAAGAGTCAAGAACTTGAAATATATTCATAATTAAAAATTAAATTAATAGATCAATTAAAGGATAATAAGTTCATCCGTTTAATTTAATAAAGGCTTTTGATAAGAAATCTGGTCTTTTTCTTATTATAGAAAAATTCATTTTATTTATTAAAACTAAATTGACTTCAGCAATAGTTAAGGTTTGATTTTTCTGGTTAAGAAATTTTGAAATTATATTAATTTTGGGACTTTTGCCAATATTAAATTCGCTCTCAATTTTTATTTGTTCACCAAGAAATAAAGGTGATTTATATTTTATTGAAGTATTCATTAAAGGTAAATCCAAGCCTTTTTTAGTTAGTTCAAAATAGCTTACACCTACTTCCAAAAGTGCATTAATTCGGCTTTCTTCAAGCCAATTAAAATATGTACCATGCCACATTACTCCTGCGTGGTCTGCATGTTGAGGTAAAACAATTTTTTCTATTTTCCAAATTGGCTTTGAGTTCATTTATTAATTAAAAAAATATTTTAATTTAAAGAGAAAAAGGTTGATTTTGATATTGTATATTAATGTTCTTTATTAATATAAGAATCATTAAAACTATATCTATAAATTTATGTTTAATCGTAGGAATAAAGTTAGAAAAATGAAAAAGATTTTTCAATGGGAAGAATATTTAAATTGGAGAAAAATGTCAAAGGAACAGAAATTAAATTTCAAGAGGGCATGCTTATTCCCATTTTTGGTATATGTAGTTTATGTTTTTCTTAATCAATACTCCATATCAATTCTTTTATTACTAGGTCTTTATTTTTTAATTAGATTTAAAAATAGAAATAAGTTGAGAAGATGAATATTTTCCCCTTTGATTTATTTAGATTTGTTTTGAAATATTTAATTTTTTCCAAATAACTTTATTTGCATAAGAAAATAGTATTAGATAAATTATATTAATGAAAAGAATTATTTTATTTTTATTTGTATTAGTTTTTTCAATATTTTCTAGTACTAATAATTCATTAGCAAAAGAAATTGAAAATAACATTAAAGATAATATTTCTAGTGAAATTGAAGAAATTAAGCCTGATAATAATAAAAAAACTAATATTTCTAATTCCTCAGCAGAAGATATATTTGGTGATGAACAAACATTCCCATTCGTAGCAGGTTTAGGAAAAAAATGCGGCTCATTGATTTCAAAGTACTTGATAGTGTTGAAAAAGATTTTTTTTCTTACTAATGAAAGGTCTAAGAGTTCTAGAGCTTTCTGAAGCTCTTAATGTTGATAGCTCAGATTTATTAGCAGTTTGTGCAATTCTGAAATTTCAAGCATCTTCTAGATTAAGCATGCTTTCATTTGAT
>QCNH01000018.1 GCA_003213275.1 Prochlorococcus sp. AG-424-M03
ATTCGCTAACTATGCAACAGATGAAATAGTAATAAAGATAAATTCCAGAAAATTACAATTATTGAGAGAAAAGTCTCAATGAAGCTATCCTGAGTGGCAAATAGTGATTAAGCATTAATGGAATTTTTAAAGGAGCTTTGGCAGAATCATCATGACCCATACCATGCAATTCTTGGTATAGGTGGAGTAATAGTATTGTTGGTAATTTATAATCGATTACTCAATAAATATCAGTAGTATTTTTTTAATGGATAAAGATATTCCTTCTTATGTGGGCGGCCTAATCCCTTCCATTTCTAATTACAATCAAGCAATTAATAATTATAAGCGTGGAATAAAAGCTGGGGACTTTTATGAAGAGCCTATAGGTGACGATTTTCGTTATCCTGACTGGTAGATGGCTAATAAGTATTAAAAGATGGGAAGCTTACCAAAATTAATTGCGCTTGCTATGGTCTTACTACTTGTAGGAAGCACTTTTGTTGGTGGGATTATTTACTTTATTAGATAAAATAATGAAGAACCCAATAGACATATTTAAAAGGTGGTTACTAGATTTACTTGTTCCATACATAGAAGGAACTAATAAAAAAAGAAAGATAAATAGAAAGATAAATAGAAAGATTAAATGAAATTCTAAGTAATCCTGCGATTATGGGCTGTATGTCTATCCTCCATGAAGGGTTAGTTAATAGACAAAATAAATTTGAAATGAGAAAAATTAGAGAATCTATTGAAAGACTTGTAGGAGAATCCCAAGCAATAGATATTTAGATTGTTTCTTTTTTATGAATATTAGGTATATTTTTCTCTAAAATTCTGTATGATTTCAAGAAATTTGTTTTTTAATCATGAATTTATTAGCTTCATTTGCTATAGGTGGTTTCAATCCTTCTGCAGCTGCCGTAGGATTTGGGTTTATGGCTCTTTTTGCCCTTGTAGGGATATTTGCTGGACCAAACTTTAGTAAGCTTGACCCTGATCAATGAATTTTTTTCTAGATTTGAATTAAAAGACTCATTAGAGTCTTTTTTTTTGTGTGAAATTCTATTAATTTTTTATGCGTTTATTTTTATTATTACCCGTGCTCTTCGCACAAACTGGACAAGGTGTTGAAATTTTATCTCCAATAGGGATTTTGATTATTTTAATTGGACTTGTTTTGACTGTTGGGTTCCCTGTCGCAATGATTAAATTCGGCAGAAAGAACTGAATTAGGAAATAGATGAAGGAGTAAATTTAAGCACATTTTGGGGATCTTCGATGATAATAGATCCCCCTATACATCCCTTTTATCATGTGAGATTTTAGACAATAAAAAAGAGAGTCTGGGAAACTCTCTTGCATGACTTAGATTTGATTGAGTCGGGGCGACAGGATTCAATCCTGCGACCTAGTGCTCCCAAAGCACAAAGGCCTTACTAGTGAGACAAAGGGATTCAAGCTATAACTTAAGTCATACTCTGAATAAGACTGCACGAGACTGCACACTTTTGCATTTACAGGTTGAAAATCCACGGATTTCCGTGGACGATAGATAGAGCACTAGGTTAGTTGGTGACACAAACAAACAATTGGGTAAGGGATTTTAGAAAGGCAATAAAAACTTCTGTTGGGTCTGGTTGGACAGTCGAAAATGATAGAGGAAATATGCGTCTAATAGTTGGAAATAAAACAGAAGGAAGAACGTCCGTTAGCCTTCCCTACGCTTGGAAAGAATCACAATGGCTAGAAGCTGCACAGTTTATAAAGGTTGGAGCAGATACTTATAAGGCCAATAATGGATTAATTTCTATAAGAACTGCTTTAAGAAACACTAAAAATTCCTCTTCTGAACGCAAACTTGATTGGGAAGGTGCGCTCATTCGTTATAGAAAAACCAACACAAGAATAATAAAAGAACCAACTTGGAAGAAAAAACATCTTCCAGTTTTGGAGGGAGTTATGTTCTATATGAATAAGGCAAACTATAAGCCACAAAATTCAAAGACACTTCATAAGAAAGTTCTTAATGAATATGTTCATGGAAAGTACAAACAAATAACTGGTTGGGAGTTGGGCACGCCTCAAAGAAGGCACATGAGATTGGCCTTTAATAAATTTCTGGACTATTGCTTTAATCATGAAGAATTCCCTTCGTATTGGCGCCCTATTGATCCAATAGTCGCAGGAGAAAGAGATGATTTGATCGGAGATAACAAGAGAATTGGTTATCCACTAACAGATGCCCAGATTGGAAGATTGGTTGATGGCTTTGGAGAGCATGATCAAGCCCAAAGATGGAAATTTGCTGTTCAAATTTGTGCAGTATATGGTTTAAGACCAGAAGAACTAAATCATTTAGTTCTAAGAAATAAAAAGTCAGAACTTTGGTGTACTTATCGGAAGACAAATTCTAATTTCAAAGAAAGAAAATTATTACCTTTATTGGTTAGAGATATAGATGGGAAAGCTTTTGATTGGTGTTATAACTTGGTGCAAAGATTGGCAGCGGGAGAAAAATTACCAGAAATACCTAAAGGAAAAGGAGGACAGAGTTTTGGTGATTACTTGAGAAGGAAAAGTATTAGGAATATATGGAAATCTATTTGCGCTGAAGCTAGAGCAGAAGGTTTGGAATGTGTTCCATATTCCTTCCGCCATAGATATGCGTATGTAGCTCACACCAAGCCACAACAAAATGGAACTATGAGAACAATCAAACAAATTGCTGATTTAATGGGACATGATCCAGACACAAACCTCAAAAGTTATGCCAGGTTCCAAACTAAGGATCTAGAGAAAGCGTCCGACTTAGCTGAAATAGCCTAAAAATATACTTTGAAGAGACAATAGATTTAATATGCCACTGAAAAACATTATTAGAATTCTTTCAAAGGAATTTGTTTTCGCAATTTTATTTTATTAAAAGTAATTCTCTAAGTTTTTGAATAGCGTTGATTTCAAAAAAATTTACATTATTAACTTTTTTTCCTAGTTTTAAAGATATTTCTTTCAGAGTTAGAGGTTCTTCTCCATCAATTCCAAACCTCAATTTCACTACTTCTTTTTCTTCTTCAGATAAACTTTTAAACCAAGTAGATAAATCTTTTTTATCCATTATTATTAAAATCTGTTTTACTTTTATAATTGACTTCTAGAAAAAAACAATAGCAATTATGAAAAATTATATTATTTCGGGACAAGTTAATTCTTACAGAATAAAAATAAATTTATTTGCTACATTTCCAAGTAGTGCGATAAATGTCTTTAAAAATAAATATCCAAATGCAGAAGATGTTTATGTGATACAAGATTTATTTAAAAGTAAATAAAATGGAAAATAATAAAGTAGTTTCAATAAACAAGAATAAAGAACCAGAAATTGATGCTTTAGGATCAATTAGTAACACAATAGAATCTTTTCCAATTATAGAAAGAGATATTCTTAAATTATTTTTTGGTTTAGAAGAGAGTGTTAGTTATACATCAGAAGAGATAGCTGAAAAACTTAATAAACCAAAAAAAACAATCGATAAATATCATGCTTCTGGAATAAAAAGATTAAGTGATATTTATCAGGAAGAGAAATTAAGGCAGGAAAATGAGGATGCTTATTCTGAAATTAGATTGCAAATGCATAATCACTTAATTAAAAAACTTCGTTTACTTAAGGAAGATTGGAAACTGGACAATATTAGTCAGGTTACAGAAAGAATTATCCTTGCTTTCTTTAAGAATGATCTCGATTAATTAGGGTTCATTTTGTTTTAATTTTATTGAGTTTTTTTTATACTTCTTGAATTCAATTTAAAAGTTTGGTTATATAAGTCTCCATCAAAAAATTAATATGAGAAACAATAAGGTAAAGCAATTGAAGCTCAAAGGTATTCGCGTCAAAAAGGATTCAGGAGATATGCAAAATTTAGCCAGTGTAATGCCAACTACTTTAGAAAACATAGAAAAAAGCTCATTAGGTAGATATTCAAGGGGTGTTCCTGTAAGTTTCTATGACTTAGATGCAATGACCCAAGGATTTCAAAGGGGGGACGTAATCGTTATTGCCGGAAGACCATCTATGGGTAAAACTTCATTGGCAATGAATCTTGCAAATAATGTTGCAAAAACAAATAAATTACCGGTCTGCTATTTCAGCCTTGAACAAAGTCGCGAGCAACTAAGTTATAGATTTTTATCTATGGATCTTGGAATTGAATCAGGGAGGCTACAAACAGGCAAACTTCAACTAGATGAATGGGATTTGCTTAGTAAGGCGATAGAGGATTTTGGCGAACTACCGATATTTATTTGCGATAAAGAATCAATTAAAGTTAAAGAAATGCTCTCAAAAAGCAGGAAAATTAAGGAAAAGGTGGGATTGGGAGAGCTTGGATTAGTAGTAGTAGATTATATACAAATGATGGATAGCCCAAATAAAGAATCTAGAGATAAAGAATTGTCTAAAATTATGGTTGAGCTAAAAAAGATGGCAAAAGCTCTCGATGTGCCTATCGTTCTTATGTCACAACTGTCTAGAGATGTTGAGAGGAGAGAGAACCACCGTCCAATGTTATGTGATTTAAGAGATAGTGAAGGCTTTGAAAATCATTCTGATGTAGTAATAATGCTTTATCGAGATGAATATTATCAACCGGAAACTGAAGATCGTGGGATTGCAGAATTAATAGTTACTAAACAAAAAAATGGTCCAATAGGAACAGTTAAGTTACTTTTTGAACCGCAATTTACGAGATATAGAAATTTAGCCGCATAATAGATTTATAAAAGCTGGTCGTTATCTAGTTAATGAAAAATATTCCAGATAAATGTTTAAAATGCGGAGCTCCAATTGAGTTAGACCCCTATAAGGATTTTGTGAAATGCAACTATTGTGGAAGCATTAATATATTTGAGAATGGGAGATTAATTTCAAAAAGCGATGGATACTTAAAAAAGTTTGGAGAATATTTACCAAAGCTAAAGCAGAAAAAAGTATTTATTCCTCTTATTATTTTTTCTATACTTGTTCCTGTTGGAATTTATAAAATGAACTATATTGATGATTTTTTGGTTAAAGAGTGTCAAATCAGAACTAGAGAATCTAATGACGGTGATTTTATTTCGAAGAAAAATTATAAAAAGTGTCTTAGAAAAATAAAACGAGAATGGGCAAATTTAGCTTCTTCTACCTGTATTGATATGAAAAAATATTCAACTTATATTGATAGATTAGGACCAACTTCGGCTGAAAAAGAATTGAAATCGTTAGAGAAAAAATCAGAAAGTTGTCAAAATATAAGAAGTATTTCAATGTGGGGGGAACAAAATTGTATATCAATCTATGGAGAGGATAAGTGCAAGAATAGAAAACAGAAATGGATAGATAAAAAGGCGGAATGTAATGAGATATGGAACAAAGAACAAAATTCTATTTATCAAGTAAGGAGTGATAAATGGGAGTTGAAAGAATGGAAAGAGGAACGATTTAAAAAAGAAACATTAAGGGTTGGAATGGATTGGTTGAAAAACAATGAAATCCTTAAAAATGGATTTTTTTCTAAGGCTAAATGCATTAAGAATCTAAAAAAAGTTGCTCATTTGATATTTGGAAGGTCCAAAAGTTCTTTTGAATAATTTCTAAAACTCATTAAAGTGTTTTTATTTTTATCATTGGTTATAAATATTGAGTTATTAGCTAAATCAGATTTCTCTACAATATTTATCAAGAGTTGTTATGACGGTGATACATGTACTGCGATAGATGGCGAAAAGATAAGATTAGCTTGTATAGATACTCCCGAACTAAAAGGGAAGAATTCGGATCCTGAAAAAGCAATAGAAGCTAAAGATTTTTTGAATAAATTAGTTGCAAATAAGGAAATATCAATTAAAAGAATAACTAAAGATAGATACGGCAGAACGGTGGCAGAACTTTTTAAAGATGGAGTAAATATTCAAGAATTTATAGTAAACAAAGGTTATGGCAAAATTTATAAAAAGTACGCATATCAATGTGAATGGTCAAAAAAATAACTAGATATTCTAGTGATATTTAAAAAAATTAAATATGTGGAATAATAGAAGGAATTAAATTTCTAAGCACTTGAAAAGAAAGTTAGGGAAATATATTTTTGCTTCTGCCTTTATAGGATTCTTTTGTCTTATTCCAGAGCCTGTTTTTTCAAATCCAAGTAGTATTTTTGAAGAGAAATTAGAGTGTATTGAAAACCCAGACTTTGTAACCCCAAGCAATCAAGAATTTAAATATTGCATTAAAGATAATGGCGAAATTACAAAGATTGATAAGTCTGGAAGCTTAGTAGATGAAGAATATAAGATTGATGAATTAATAGAAGAAAAGAAGAAAAAAGGTTTTGCCTATCGTAAAAAACAATTAGTTGAATTCAAAATAGATGAGGATGAACTTTTTAAATATTCCTGCGATTCAAAGAAGGAAAAGGGAGAAGTTATATGTGATGGAGAAAGCAAGAGATCATTATTAGGCATAAGACCAGAAGGCTACTTCTTGAGTAAGGGATTAAAGGAAATAGAAGACGAGAAATGGAATAAATCAATAGAGTATTTAGATAAGGAAATTGAAAATAGTAAAAATCAAGAGGCTTATTCAAATAGGGGATACGCGAAATTTGTATTGGGTGATTATTTAGGATCAATAAAAGATTTAAATTCTGCTTTAGAAAAAGATAAGACAGATATTTCAGCGCTTAGCTTAAGAAGTAGAGCAAATTTCGAAATTAATAACTATAAGGGAGTTATTTCTGATATTGATAGCCTTGTTAAATTGCTAGATAAAAAATCAGAAGAAGAGATTATTGAGCTTTCTGAGAAAGAAATTAACCCTATAAAAACAGATTATTATTACCTCAGAGGATTAGCTAAAAGTGAAACAGGGGACTTTGATGGAGCCAAAAAAGATTTTGATGCAGAGATAAAGAAAAATCCAATGAATGGCGATGCCTATTTTCAAAGAGGATTAGAAGGATATTGGATTGATAGAGATAAAGCATGTTCAGACTTATTAAAAGGAATTTCTTTAGGAGCAAAAGATACAAGCATGAAGCTTGTAAAAGAGAGAGCGAAAACAGAATCTTTCCTTGATGAACTATTTACTAGTCAGAAAACATTAGTTGATGCATGTAAAGATTCAAGTGATGAGAAGATTGAAAAGAATAAACAAAACTATGAATCTGAGAATTTCAGGAGAGACTTATCGGAATTATTTAAGAAATACTTTTATGTAATACCAATACTTCTATTAGTGATTATCTTTATCGTCATGAAATACAGATCCAATGATGAATAAAGTTATTAATTCAATGTCACTTTCAAAAGTAATGATATATTTTTTAAATAATAAATTCATTCAAATAAAAGTTTAAGATTGGCTATTAGAACCGTAGAAAGTAAAAGTTCAAGTGACTATTTGATATGGAAATATCCAAATAGAGAGATTGAGGTGGGTTCTCAAGTGATAGTGAATGAAAGTGAAGAGGCATTACTATTCGAAAATGGACAGCTAATAGAGATTTTGGATGCTGGAAGGCATGTTATTGAATCAGGAAATATTCCAGGTATGGATGGAATCATAAGAAGATCTATTGGTAATAATTCTCCAATAAAGATCGATATTTGGTTTGTAAGTAAAGTTGTTTCTACGGACTACAAATGGGGCGTTCAGCTACAAGTTAAAGACAACACTCATCAACTTATTGTTCCAGTTGGATCTTATGGATCGATCTTACTAAGAATTGAAGATCCTGCATCTTTTGTCTTACAAGTAGTTGGCAAAAAGAAGCAAATGTCTAAAGACGAATTAAAAGATTTCTTGATGCCGAGTATTGAAAGAAGTTTAAAAGAATATATCGCTGAAAAGATTAAAGAGGGTACACTAGATGTTTTTAATATTGAGACTATTCTTGGAGAGGCTTCAAATGATACTAAAGATTCTTTAGAAGTCTTATTTGAAAGATTTGGTTTAAAAGTAATTGAATTCTTTATTCAAGGAATAGAGGTAATTGGAGATAACCCAGAATATAAGAAGATAAAAGAAAGTCTTGCAGATGCAGCAAGTTTGAGAATAAGAGCTAAAGCTGCATCAGATACAAAAGGCTTTTATCAGGAAGAAAAAACTTTAAATGCTTTAAATAAAGCAGCAGAAAAAGATTTTAGTATGGCTAATGATTTGTTAAATAAACGAAGTACTAGTAAAGGAAACAAAAAAACCTTAAAAGAGAAATTATCAGATTTAAAAGAATTATTAGACTCTGATCTAATAAGCAAAGAAGAATATAACAAAAAAAGGCTCAAATTATTAGATGAGATATAAATAATAAATATGCAAAATTATTCCTCTAAAAAATAACTGATCCAATGAAATCTCTTCCTTTTATTTGGCTACCATTATTAAGTTTATGGACAATCTTAATTGTTCTTTTCAGTAATAGAACCATTCAAAATATTGAGTTATATATTCCTCTTGCAATCTACTTTGCCGTATCTTTAATTTTTGCTGTTCAATTAGGGCTAATCAATAAAACAAAAAAAGAAAATTTTATAGTCAAATTTAGTAGCTCCAACTCTTTATTATTTTGTTTTTTAATATCAACAATATCAATTTTTTCTTATTTATATGGTGGGATTAATCTACAAATATCTCTTCTTTTAGTAATTGCTCCATTAATTGCCAACTTGATCTTTCACGAAATTTTTTCGATTTCTAGTAAGCAGATTGGTAAGCAAAAAGATAAGCTTATTATTAAAAAAAATAATTGGGTTGAAAAAGGTAAAGAACTAGAACAAGAACAAATAAAAAAATCCAAAGAAAATTCAAAAGCTAGAGATTTATCTAAAGGTTTTAGAAAAGAATGGAAAACATACCTTAAAAGTGCCTCTAAAAAATATGCAGAATTTGATCAAGTTTCAATAGAAATTAAAAGAATCATGGAGATAGTAGATTTCAGTACTTACTTCAGATCAAAAAGTTGTATGGATGATTTGAATAATATTAGATTAAGTGAGGATCTTTCATTAATTAAAGATATTTTAAGTTCTATTAAATAATTAATGGTATCTAAATATAAATGTAATTTCTGTGGTGCTCCAAGACTGAGTACAGATACTATTTGTCAATTCTGTGGTCAAAAATTTTTGGAGTAAAATAATTCCTCTTTAAATCAAAGATTTAAAAACTATTTTTCTTTTCTAAAAGATAATAATAAATTTAAAAATAGCTTTAGAAAAGCTATACATTTTTCCTATAAAGAGCAAGTTGGATCTGAATTTAAAGAAAGTTTATTAGATAGTTTCAAAGAAACTTCTAGCACAATAAGTAATTCAGGAAAAATTATCACTAATGTAATTTCTTCCTCAGGAAATGATTTTAGTAAATTTGTTTCAAATAATACCAAACTTTTCTTAGTTAGTTTTTTAGGTTTAATTGCATTGATAATTACAACAAAATCAATTACTGATTATGTAAATCTTCAAGATACAAAAAGGATATTAAAAATTGAAAAAGAAGTTGCTTTAAAAAATAAAAAAGAGAAAAAAGAATATATTGAGATTGCTAATTCTAAACTTAAAGAAAATGACTTAAATGGTGCCTTAAAAGCATATTTCAAGTCAATAGAAATTCCTTCAAGTTTTAGATCTAATCTTGAAGATAGAGATGCATATAAAGGAATCGCTGAAATATTATTAAAACAAAAAAGGTTCCCCAGCGCAGCTCAATATCTTTCAAAAATCATAGATAAGAATTTAACCAAAGAATATTTGACGGAAATTTATTACAAAAGAGGACTGGCATATCATGCATCGAAAAAATATAACTTAGCTAAGAATGATCTCTCTCAAGCTCTCTTCTTAAGTGAATCTGATGGAATACCGAAAAACATATCTAACTTTAATTTGAATCTTTATTACATGAGAAGTGAATCATTCTTAAATACTGGAAATTATAGAAACGCAATAAATGATATTAATAAAGTAATTTCACAAGATAAAAATATAAAACCTCATTATTATCAAATTAGATCAAGTGCTAATTATTTTTTAGGAAATTATGAAGATTCAATATCTGATGCAACTAGCTCTTTAGATTTTATTAAAAACGATAATCAATTAAAGTCAAAATCTTTTTTTACGCGAGCAGAAAGTTATAAATCAATAAATAATTTTAAGCTATCTTGTTTGGATTTTGAAAAGGCCTATAAGTTTAATAAATTAAAATTAAATTCTACAGTAAATTCCAAATTTTATAAGAATAACTGTCTCGAAAACTTTGAACCTCATCTTGTTAATCCATCGTCTCCTTTTCGTAAAGGAGAGGCTTATGATCTAAAAATATCTTCTAAAAATTCTTCTTTTGAGAAAGAAGATCTTGATAAAGAAAAATACCTGCTTAAAGAACTCAAAAAATTAGAATCATCTTCATATTTAAACGAGATCGCATGTAAAAAAGCTTTAAATTTATCAAATTCACTTATCAATGTATCTCAAATATCAGAAGGATTTTATTACAGAGCAAGGTTTAAATATTTATGTATAGCTGATTTTAATGGTTCAATAAATGATTTTAAAAAAGCTATAGATATTGAACCAAAGCCGAGATATATTTACTTTCTTGGAATTGCAAATGATTTAAATGGTAATCATATTGAAGCAATAAAAAATTTTAAAGAGTCTGAAAATGTAAATCCTAAAATACACCATTACTATTCCCTTGGTATAAGTTTTTATAAGTTGGGGGATTACAAGAATTCTGAAATAAACTTTACTAATGCTCTTTTATCAAATAATTTTAGTTTGAAAGGATACACTGGCGATACTCAAAACTTTACTTTCACATACAGGGGATTACTAAACAGAGCGCGAGCCAAAAGGCATCTTAAAGATTATTTATCAGGCTTAAATGACTTAGAAAAAGCTATTAAAGATTGTCTTGATCAAGGTTGGTATCCTAATGAAGGATATCTTGAAAAGGGTAATATTCAATTTTTATTAGATGATAAAGTTTCAGCATGCAGCAGTTGGAATAGAGCAAAATATAAAGAATGGGAGAGTCAATTTAAACTAGAAAATATTGGTAATGAATCGGTATACAATATTTATCAAGATTCTTGTACTTAAATGAAGTTATCTTGAATATTATTTTTATTCTCCCAAACAAAACATCTTGTAGTAGGCATCTTTATTTTTCCCTTTAGATCCGCCAAATCTTAATCCTGATCTAAGAGCAAGAGCTCTATTCTCTCCAGGTCCATGATGATATTCACTGTCATATTCTTGATCTCCAACCATAAAAGCAGTTTTTAGCATTGCTTCTACATCATCAGGTCCAAAAGATATTGATGGAATACTTGCAAGAATTATTCCTGCAAAACAATCAGCCTGAAGTTCTATTCTCATTGTGTTATTACGCGCCTTAGAGATTAATTGGTATTGAGCATATTGAACGTGATGAGCATATTCATGAGCTACAACAAAGGCGACTGCAGCATCTCCAATTTCAGAAAGCTCAGTCATAAATTTCTTCTCTAAGCAGATAAGATTTTGACTTGAATCATAATAAGTATCTTCGCACCAATCCCACTGAACTTTTTTTGCATCTGCATATTTTCCCATAGTTCTTGATGCACCTTCAAGAACAATTTCAATTAGCCTTTCAGTATCTTTTAAATCAACAAGTGCAGCATTTATTGGAGAGAAAGAAAATAAAGTTAAAGGTAAAATTCCTAAAGTTATTTTCTGAATTATTTTTTTAAGTTTCATCTTCATCCAGGAAATTTCTTGGTTTTAAGATTTTTACAAACAGCCTTATGTAATTGCGAATATCCAACACCATTCTCTAACCTCCAAAACCTTTGTAATTTAAGACTTTCTTTCTTACTTTTTAACCATTCTTTTGAGCTATTTATTGTTTCTAAACGATATTTATTAGTACATTTATGTTTAAAACCCTCTCTGTAGCCACAATAATCTTTTTGAGAAACTCTTTTAAGTCTTTCTTTCGCTTCTTTAACTTGTTTTTTGTGCCATGAGATATAAATTCCATCCTCCAAATCAGTACTAACCCCGTCAGCTCCTTCTGTTTTCCACCATAACTTTCCCATTTTTCTAACAATCATTGCTGGTTTTTTTCTCTCATATTCGGATTTATGCTCTTCATCAAAAATAGTTGGGAATTTAGATTTTTGTTGACTAAATTCAAATAATCCGCCAGTCCTATAATAAGCAATTAAACCTTTCTTACAATTTACGGCAGCATCAAATATTCCCTCTCTTGAGACAAATGATTTATCTTTTCTTTGCCCCATTTGAAACACTCTCCAGTCTTCAAATTTCACTTCTGAATCTTTACTATAGTATTTTTTATATTCTTCTCTGTTAATACATTCAGATAAAGAATCATATTGATTTTTACCCCATATTGAACACCAGTATTTAGTACTTCTAATACTTTCTCTAGTCTTACCATCTACTAACAACCAAAAATTACCAGTTGATTCAGGGGTAGGCATCTTGTATGGAAGATCAGGATAAAAAGGTTTGGCAGTAATAGGATAGTTTATTTTCAGATATGAATAAAAACCAATTGGTAATCCAATTAATAAAGCTAAATTTCTCTTATTTCCAAAAAATATATTTAAATTTTTCCCAATAAGTTGAAGCTGGCTTTCAGATAAGATATTTTGCTTTGATATCAAAACCTTAAACTTACCTTGGATTTTTTCTTTAGAAGGGAAGGAAATCTTCTTAAAGAATGAACCAAATTTATTTTTAAAATTATCTTCTTTTTTAAATTGATTAACAGGTTGACCACAATATTCGCAACTAACATTCAAAGTCGAATTATTCCATTGAATAGGTGCTCCGCATCTTGAACATTTTATTGAATATTTAGGCATTAAATTTTTCTAAAGATTCTATTTACATACTTTAAGCATAGTTTTAGCATCATCAACAATATTTTCATAAATCATGCCAGAAGAATTTGTAGCTTTATTCCATGAAGAGCATGCTGATTTAAGATCTCCAGATTTAAAATATGAATTACCAAGAACAAAATAATAATCTGCGATATCTTCATCGATTTCAATTGCACTATTTAAATCTTTTATCGCACCTTTATAATCTTGATTTAAGTCTTTTGCCCAACCTCTGTAATAGAATGCATTAGCATAAGAAGGTTTGATTTCTAGTGTTTTAGAAAAGTCTGAAATTGCACCTTGGAGATCTCCCATCAAAAACTTATCTAAACCTCTATTATTAATAGCCGGCCAAAGATTAGGTTTCAATTCAATTGCTTTATTAAAGAAATTAATAGCTTCTAAGTGCAACCCTTTATCTGATTTCTCTATAGCCTTATCATAATAAAAACGGTAAGTTTCTCCCCTTATTTCCTTTGGGAAAATTAAATTTAAACAACTTGGAAAAATTATTAATATTAAAAGTAAATTCCTTTTCATTTTTTACATACTGCACTTATTAATTTATTGTAAGCGACTGCATTTCTTCTTCTTTCTAGAAGCTCTCCCTTATAATTATCTTTTTGCCTTTTTACAGCATTACTATAAAGATCTATATGCTCCTGCCTAAAAAGAGGCGTACACCTATAATCGTTTTTATTATTGTATGGGCAATATTTTTTATCTTTTAATACTTCAGATAATAATTCTTTATAAGTTTTTATTTGACGTTTATGCCAACTTAAATATTCACCATTTTCAAAGTCTTCGTTAAAGGAGTAATTATCTACCCACCATAATTTACCCATTTTTTTTACATATAAGCTTGGTATTTCTCTACGAAATTGTTTATTATCTTTTTCCTCCCAATTAGAAAATTCTGAATACCAATCTGGGAAGCCTGCTGAATAATAAGCAATTATTTTCTTTTTGCAATTTACAGCTATATGAGCAAGTTCGGTTCCATCCTTTGCTGTATAAGAAGGAATTAAATCATCTTGGTTCCACTTACCAATATAAGCTTGTCTAAATATTGACCAATCTCCAAATTTTACTCCTGATTCAATATCTATGTAGTTCTTAAATTTTCTAGTAAGTGTTCTGCAATCAGCTCTTTCTGATTCTGTTTTTTTATCTTTGCAGAGATGACTTCTATAAACTAATTCTTCATAGATATTTGACTTATCATATAGAACAAATTTTCCTGTTTTTTCTGGTATTGGAGGTACTGAGGGTAGGTCAGGTATAAAGGGTTTAGCTTTAATGGGATAATTAATTTTCATATAACCCCAAGAAATTATTGGAATTGAAATCAAAATAGCTATATTTCTTTTCTTACTAAAAAATCTATTTGTATTAGTTCCTATAAATTCAAGCTGGCTTTCAGATAAGATATTTTGCTTTGATAGCAAAACCTTAAACTTACCTTGGATTTTTTCTTTAGAAGGAAAAGGAATTTTATTTAAGAATGTACCAAATTTATTTTTAAAATTATCTTCTTTTTTAAATTGATTAACTGGTTGACCACAATATTCACAACTAACATTCAATGCGGTTTTATTCCATTGAATAGGAGCTCCACATCTTGAACATTTAATTGAATATTTTGCCATTAAGTTTTTTAGGATTAATTCAATTTATTTAAAGAGATTATGACTTAATTCCTCTAGCAACGCATGTAATTATTAAGGAGAAAAGAAAATTAATTATCTCTTTTTACAGTTCAGATTATTTCTCCTGAATTGAATATTGGCTTTTATTTTCTCTTCTAAAGATGGTAGATTTGGTGGCTCGAACATTAGATAAACTCTTCTGGATTTCTCTAAAAGAATATATTCTTCCAATACTTTTCTATTGAGTAATCTATAAATTGTTTTTGTACTTTTATAGCCCAGTCTTCTAGCCGTTTCGGAGATTGTATAGGCTTCTAAATTTAATGATTTTGGTTTCATCTTACAAAAATTACATTAGTGAGATTAACTCCTATGCAATGATTCTAGGCTATTTATATCTTTGGCTATTGCAAAAGAAGCTCATACAAGATCAGTTGAACTAGGTTTAACTTTAAAGGATATTGCTTTTGTTATGGGTCATACAACAGAAGTACATCAACAAAATTATGGAAGGTTTATCCCTACAGGAACATTCGCTAAGTTTAATAAACAGATGGTGGCTTAATTAATTACATAAAAAAAGAGATTGACTCCATTCCTTAAATCAATCTCTCTCTTTTAAGTAGTAATAATTAGTAAGTTGTGTAGAACTTGGCTATTTAAACCAATCTTATTAAATTCTCTGGTGGACTATCAATCATTTCTGATTCCTCCATTCGATTAATAAAATATTAGGCAATCTAATTAATGTTGTATATGCGTAGTTATGCTGATTTGTTTTTGTATATATGATTGACAGTCGATCTAAAATAAGGGGAATTAACTAATATATTTTTGAAAAAATGAGAAATTTATTAATCTCTGCAATAACAATCTCATCAATTCTTTTACCTTTGGATATTGCTAAAGCTGATGAAAAGATTGAAGTAATACCTCTTATTCAAGGTACAACAGGTTTAGGAGGTAAGAAGATTTCTTATCCTAAGTGGAAACAAGCCGAGCTTAGATTTTTCAAGGTGATTATCCCTGTTGGCGTAAAGACTCCAATTCATACACATCCAGCACCTATGGTTGTTTATCTTGCTGAAGGAAAACTGAAGCATACAAGAGGAGATGTTATTAATTATTTCTCATCAAAGCAATCATTTTTAGAGAGCAATAATGGTGATGAACATATCGTTGAAAATATAGGAAATAAACCAGCAGTTCTATATGTAGTTGCGGCATCTGCTGTGGGACTCCCTATTACTATTCATGATTAAATTTCACAATACTTTTTGTTGACAGTCGATCTACAATAAGAGGCAATTAGCTCCTTTTTTAATGGTTAAATACCGTTCAAAACTTGTAAGAGGTTATGGAAAGGATGGATCAGGCTTTTATGGAAAAGATGCACAATGGCTTAATTTTTGGTTATTAATTTCTGCAATTTTTACTTTTTTATTTTTTGTAATGGCCTTTAATCGAGCTGATACAAATAATCCAGTCGTAGGAATAATTGCTTTATTAGGTTTTATAAGTTTATTCCCAACTCCAATGTTGTTTTGTATGGTACTTGGTGCAGGAAAATTTAGTGAAGGTTTACCTGATCTATCATCCTTAATTAGAAAAAAGACTGATCCTATATATTCAACAAAACCATTAAAAGGTTATGAAGATTGCTCACCTCAATATCAAGCATATATGAGAGGTCAGTTAGAGGCTAAAAAAAAGAAAGGGGGTCAAAAACAAAAAGCAATTATCGCAGAATTAAAAAACAAAAACTTTGAATCGATTCAAGAAAAGAGAGCTTTTCTAAAAAATTTAGCGAAAAAAAGAGTAGATCAATTAAATAGTGAAAAGTATGAACCAAAAAATAAAAGTGCAGGTTTTTCTGACGGAACTAATTATGGAGAAAGAGGAGGTAGGTTTCGTTATAGGACTTCTAAAAATGGAAAACTTTATAGGCAATATTTTTAGATGAAACGCTTACTACTTGCACCTCTTTATTAAATGGAATTTACTGAACAGCAAAGAAAAGATGCAGAAGACTTATGTCTAAATTATTTAGATGCTGGCTCATTCTCGGATTATCTAGCAATAGTAACTATGGGCTTGATGGTTGGATACGCGGAAACTTGTCCAGATGAAGTCCTTTCTAAGTTGTGTTCAGGAGAGCTAACTATCAATTCAGGGATCCTTTGGAATGTAGAAAACTCTTGGGATAACAAGGAAGATTTTTTTAAACCTTTCGTACAACTTAAAGAACAAGTTAAAGGTGATATTGAGGTCTATGAAAATTCAGTTGATTGGGTTTTAATTGAAAGATTATGGAATAGTTGTATTTCTAAACTTGGAATAGAGGTGGCTTAAATTAATGGATAAAACTACTAAATTGTTTATTAGAGTTGCTTGCGGAATAATAATCTTCACAGGTATTACAATTACTGCTCCATTTGTTGAAGAACTTTTTATCTGCCTTTTTGTAGATGACTATAAATGTATACAAGTTCCATTTATGAAGTGGAAATACAAACCAAACTATGAAATTAAAAAAATAATAATTCCTCCTAAGTAATAGGTTCTTTTTATCTATTCATTCGTGGGTCATCCGAAGGCTCGAAACTTTTGAAGCATACAGAAAAACCTATCGGGAAAGATAAAGCACTTAACTAATTAATAGATTCCTTATTTAGTAATTGGTTAACTTATAAAAACTTCACATTTTTTTGGTAATTTATACTCTATTACTCAATAAATATTTGAGAATTTTAAATAATCATGCTATTTAATTATCCCCGACATTAAAAAAGTCATGATGAAAAAAACAAAAAACACACCTCAACGTAAAACTACACTTAAGTGGAACGTTAATGGAGAACTGTCTTCTATTGATATGGCAAGAATACTTGAGGCTCTCTCAGTCAAAGAGTTAAGAGAGTGTGAGCTTGCCTGTAATAGAAATGCAAAAAAATTAAATCTCGGTATGTGGTGGTAAATAGGTTTTTATTTTCAACTATTTGAGCAGTTGAAATATAGGAAAGACCTTAAACCTACAGAATTTTGGAACGGATTCTGTATAGCAAATATACACTTATGCACTATTAATTCTGATCAATGTATCGGTATGAACATATTCTTCTCTATAAAATTACAAATAATATGAACCCAAAAATATTGGGCTAGATATATTTTTTGCATCTGGTAATTTTAGTGAAATTAGATAAGTCCAAATGCCAGAAAAACACTTGAAAAGACAGCATCTTTTGCAGTAACCATAAGTAAGTTGGCGGTAATATTTTATCTAGGCTTCGTAGAAGTATTTAAAATTGGCAAATTAATTAGAGAGAAGTTAGGAGCTTATTTTGATGAATTAAGATTATCTAGAGAATGGGCTGAAGAAGCTTATGCATTACTAAAAAAACGACTAGAGGAACAAAAAGTAGCGGGTGGTGTAGAAAATTAGTTATTTACAATCTTGAACTTTTAAACGTTTAGAAAGAAAGTTGAAGAATTAGCTACTTATTAATGATTGACAGTCGATCTAAACTAGAGGGATAAAACCCTCTTTTTTATGCAAGTAATAAGCGTTTAAAACGAGCGAACAGGTTTTATATATCAATAATTATTGATTATATCAAAATAATTTGATGTATTCTTAATCTTTGTGTTTCGCTTTTTGTCTAATGCTATAAATAAATTGTCTTTAATCTAAGTGGCTAATGAGTATTTTAAAAAAAACTCTCATTTTATCTTCTGCTATTTCATTAATACTTTCTCCATCTGCGATGGCTTCAAAAAGATTGAGTGGAGCTGGTGCATCATTTCCTTCGAAAATTTATACCAGGTGGTTTTTTGACTTAGCTAAATCTGGAGGCCCTAGAGTTAATTATCAAGCAGTAGGTTCTGGATCTGGAAGAAAAGCTTTCATAGATGAAACTGTTAATTTTGGAGCCTCTGACGATCCAATGAAAGAAGCTGATATAAAAAAAGTTACTAGAGGACTTGTACAAATACCGATGGTAGGTGGAACAATTGCGTTTGGATATAACTACGATTGCGATTTGAAACTAACACAAGAACAAGCTGTTCAAGTAGCAATGGGAATGATAAAAAATTGGAAGGAATTAGGATGTAATTCAGGTAAATTAACTTGGGCGCATCGTTCTGATGGCTCAGGCACGACTAAAGCTTTTACAAATTCTATGGAGGCTTTCTCTAAGACCTGGAATTTAGGTACTGGTAAATCTGTTAAATGGCCTTCGGGAGTTGGAGCAAAAGGTAATTCTGGTGTCGCGGGTGTTATACAAAATACTCCAGGTGCAATTGGTTATGTAAACCAGTCATACATTAAAGGTAATGTTAAGGCCGCCGCACTTCAAAATCTTTCTGGTGAATTCGTTACCCCCAATACTGAATCAGGCGCAATAGCTTTAAATGGAATAAAGCTTGATAAGAACTTGGCCGGTAAAAATCCAAACCCCACTGCTAAAGGAGCTTATCCAATAGCAACCTTAACTTGGATACTGGCTTATGAAAAAGGTAATGGCAGGAATACTAAGGCAATTCAAGATACATTCTATAAATTGCTCAGCGATGAATATCAAGATAAAGCTCCAGCCTTAGGTTTCGTTCCCTTGAAAGGAGAAATTTTAAAAAAATCAATTGAGGCTGTTGGAAGAATAGGAAGGTAATTTAGAACTAGTAAGCCAAGCAATATGGCAATTTGCAACTCAGCTTTGTGCCGTATATGGATTAAGGCCTGAGGAACTTAGATATTTAGTTCTAAAAAATAATAAAACAGAACTTTGGACTACTTATAAGAAATCGAATTCAAAGATAAATGGAAGAAGATTATTTCCTTTATTTGTTTTGGATATAGATGGAAATCCTTTTGAATGGTGCCTTACTTTGCAGCAAAGGTTTGCTGCTGGAGAACTTCTTCCTCAAATATCCAAAGGACAAGGCGCAGATAGGTTAGGGAAACAGTTAAGAGATAGAAGTCCTAAGAATGTTTGGTTGTCAATTTGCAAGGAAGCTGAAGTTGAGGGGCAAGAATGCACACCTTATTCTTTCCGGCATAGATACGCCTATGTTGCTCATAATAGGATCAATAAAAATGGAACTTATAGATCACCAAAACAAATAGCAGATGCAATGGGACATGATCTTGAAACTCATTTAAAAAGTTATTCAAGATTTAATACAAAAGATTTAGAGAACGCTTTTGATTCTGTTATCAGGAAATCAGAAAACAAGGTGGGAAAAGTTAAAAATTAATTCTAGAAAATTACAATTATTAGAGTAAATGAAATAAATTGTTTATGAAAGCAATAGATTTTTAAAAATAAAAAATATTTATAGAAATTCGTATAATAGGATACATTTTATCCCCCAAAATCTAGGGAAAATAATCTGATTAAAAAATAAATATGCAATATTATTTAAATGATAAAAAATTAAATAAGATTGAAAAGCAAAAGGCGGAAAAAGATGGTCTGAAAATTTTTGAAGAGTTAGATGATTACGCTCTTAAAGGATGGGAAGAAATGGATGAAGTGGATTTGCAAATGCGCTTAAAGTGGTATGGCCTTTTTTGGAGACCAAAAACTCCTGGAAGATTTATGATGAGGCTTAGGGTTCCTAATGGTATTTTAAATTCTAATCAGTTAAAAGTAATAGCATCAATAGTTGCTAGATATGGAGAAGACGGTTCTGCGGATATAACAACTAGGCAAAATATTCAATTAAGGGGAGTTTTGATAAATGATCTACCAGATATTATTAAAAGACTTAGGGAGGTTGATATTACATCCGTTCAGTCTGGAATGGATAATCCAAGAAATGTTACTGGCAATCCACTAGCGGGAATTGATCCTGAAGAAATTATAGATACAAGAAAATATACTTCTGAATTAGAAAATTACTTAACAAATTCTGGTAATGGCAACCCCGAATTCTCGAATTTACCGAGGAAGTGGAATACTGCAGTTGCAGGAGCAAAAGATAATTTTCTTCTACATAATGATCTTATCTTTCATCCTGTTTTTAAAAATGGAATCTTAGGCTTTGGTGTCTGGGTAGGAGGAATATTGTCAGCAACTTTGAATGCTTATGCTCTACCTCTAGATGTCTGGGTAGAAGAAAAAGATATATGCAAAATAACTGGAATTATTTGTTCTCTTTGGCGAGATAATGGAGATAGATTTCTCAGAAATAAAGGAAGATTTAGATATTATTTGAACTCTATAGGTATCGAAAAATTTAGAGAACTTGTAGAAGAAAAATTTGGAACCTTGTCTAACGATCCAGGCTCAATTTTCAACGCAAAACAAAGAAGTTTATTTGGGATTAATAAACAAAAACAAAACAATCTTTACTTCGCTGGATTACATATTCCTGTAGGAAGATTATGTGTAGAAGACATACAAGAAATTGCAAGACTAAGTGAAAAATATGGACAAAGTGAAGTAAGACTAACCGAAGATCAAAATCTAATTATTGTTGGCCTGAAAGATAATATTTTAGAAGAATTTGGTGATGAAGAAATTATTAATAAATTCAAATTAAATCCATCCCATTTTTCAGCGAGTACAGTTTCATGTACAGGGAGTAGTTATTGTAGCTTTGCTCTTGCAAATACCAAAGATATAGCAAGGAATATTTCTGAAAAATTAGATCGAGAACTTGAATTATCAGAGGAGGTTAAAATTCATTGGACAGGTTGTCCAAATAATTGTGGACAAGCTCATATGGGTGGTATTGGCATGACTGGTACAAAGGTAAAAAAAGAGGGAGGTGGAACTGAGGATGGCTATAATGTCACTATTGGAGGGAGACAAGATCACCTGCAAACCTTAGGCGAAACTGAATTTAAAAAAGTTAGTAAACATGAAATTTATAATTTAATCAAAGAAATTTTAATCAACAAGTTTAATGCAAAGTTAAAAACCTAAAAATATATTAATGAGCAAAAGTGAAACTGAAATATTAGAAGTTTTAAATGGATTAGGTTCAAAAAAATTAGATCTTGATATTCTATTTTCCTACTATTCATTGGAATTATCTTTTGAGATTCGTAAAGTTATTGCGGAAAAGATAGGAATGCAAGAAAGGAAAGGATATTTTTTACTGGAAAAGATGATAAAAAAATTTGGCCTTAAAGTTGAATTTATTGAGGCCCTTAAATTAACAAATGAAAAAAATGCAAAAGATCTTTTACTAAAAAATCTTTATCAAAATAATAAGTTAAATATTCATATAATTAAAGCTTTAGAGCCATGGGGAGGAGAAATCGAACTTAAATTAATTAGAGAAATATTCGAAATTTGCGAAACAGAGTTTTGGATTGCAGGCCTTAATATTCTCCATTTCAAAGCCCATCAATTAACTGATGAAAAATTATTATATTTTTTTGATCAAATCAAAATTTACGATAATCTCAAAATCAACTACAAGATAATCTCTATCTTAAAAAGAAGAGAAAGCGAAATAGTTTGTAAATTGCTCTATAAATATTCTTTAAATAAAGAATTAGAAATCGCTAAATATGCAATATTTTCTTTAGGGAGTATTTGGAATGATAATAGTTTTGAACAATTATCTAAATTAGAAAATGAAATAAAAGATCCTTCTCTACTTAAATGCATAAAAAATCAAAAAATGATCTCAAATCAATTTCTAATAAATAAATAAATAAACTAGTGAATTATTTTTTTAACTTATCAATGAGATTTATTAAATTACAAGGTTTTGTATTTTCATTAAGTTGATAAGAAATTATATCTTGCCAACCTGTCATCACAGCATCCTTAGATCCAGGCAAAACGAATAAAAACTTCCCATTTGCAGACCCTGCAATACACCTACTTTGTAAAGTACTTGTTCCTATCTTTTTAAATGATAAAAATCTAAAAGTTTCCCCAAAACCATCAATCTCTTTATCTAATAAAGGTCTAATAGCTTCAGGAGTAACGTCCCTTGCTGTAATTCCTGTACCACCTGTTGTGATAATCACATCAATATTTGGATCTGAGATCCAATCGCTTATA
>QCNH01000019.1 GCA_003213275.1 Prochlorococcus sp. AG-424-M03
TAAATATAGTGATATTGCGGTTTTATCTCCACAAACTAGTCAAATTAAACCTTATTTAAGGTATATCTTTAATAATGTGTTAATTAATGGTGAAAAGATACCTTATTTTTTTATTGATGATGGTAATGATGATTCTTCAGAAATATATAAGTTTTTAATTGACATCACTGAAATGGCAAATGAGAAAATTACACTTGAAAAAATAGATTATCTTCTTTCTAAAAAAGTAACACAGCATATTTTTGATTTTCATATTACTGAGAAGGATGAAATTATTTTGTTACTTTCCCAAGTAGGTTTTCATTGGGGATTAGATTCCAATGAAAGATTAGGTGAAGAAAAAAATTCCCTAGAGTGGTGTTTAAATAGAATTACTTTAGGCTTAATTTATGCAAAAGAAGTCAATTTAAGTACTTTTAATATAAAACCATTTGCCCCAAAGAATATAAGTTTGGATTTGAATAAATGGGTTGAAATCTTAATTAATTTAAAAAAATATATTAATTTGCTAAGGGGATCTTTTTCTTACTTATGTTGGGTGCAAAAGATAAAGTTTATATTAAAAAGTATTGCTGATTATAATGCTAATTTTAATTTAGAAATAAGTGAAATAAATAGAATTCTTGATAATCAGGCAACATCTTTAATCCCTGATGATCTTATTATGTTAAATGTTTTTAGAGAGATATTAATTTCGTGTATTAATAAAGCTAAATATCAAAGTAAATCTCGTATCAACAAGATTCTAGTAAGTGACATTGAGAATGCAAGGCACATTCCACATAAGGTTATCTTCCTCTTAGACATGAATAGTGTTTATTATCCAAAATTATCAAAGAATGAAAATATTAATTTATTAAATAATAAATATCACCTAGGCGATCCATCAATTTTTGAAAGAGAGAAATATTTTTTTTTAGACCTGTTAATTGCCTGTAGAGATAAATTTATAGTTAGTTGGGTGAAGAGTGAAAAAGACAATAGAAAATTAGATGTTTCTTTTCCTATAAAAGAGTTAATTTCTTTTTTTGATAGTTTTTTAAACAAAGGCCAAAGAGAAATAATAATCAAAGATTCTGATTTAAATAAAAAGGAAATAATTGATCTTGATAGTTCTAAGAGTATTAAAAATTATTATTCGTTAATAGATAATATAGATTGGAAAGAAAAAAAATTCGATATTAAAAATTATAAATTATCAGAATTAATTTATTGGTTTAAAAATCCACAAAACTATTGGCTTAATAAAAAAAATATTTCTCCCAAGAGAATATTTATGCATCATTCAGACGATGAGTATGTAAGCAACTTGCAGAAGTCACAATTAATAACTAAGGTAATCCAGCAATTAGAGATTGATAACAATAACATTATTGATGATTTAAAAAATTTGAATATTAATGATCAATTGGTTGACAATGGAATTATTACACCCAAAAATAGTATTTTTGCAAAACACAATGAAATTCAAGAGTTAGTAAGAAGTCTTTCTGCAAATTTGAGTAACCATAATAAAATTGATAGGATTTACGTTAAATCAAACTCAAATAAAGAAGAATATTTTATTACTGATGACACTGTAATTGAATTAATTAATTCGAAATTAAGTCTAATGCGTTTGACAGAGGCTTGGATAAAATTACTTTTTATTTCTTCTTTAAAGAAGAATATAAAAAAAACTAAAATAATTTTTAGAACAGAAAATCAATATAAATTTCATATTATTCAATCACCTGGTGCAATTGAGGCAAGTTTAATTTTGGAGGAATACATTAATATTTTTAAGAATTATTCAGAAAAATGTTTGCCTCTCCCACCAGAAAGCACTTATAGATATGTAGAAGCAAAATTAAAATTAAAAAATGAGAAAAAAGCTTTTTCAGATAGATGGATTGGTAATAAAACTTTTTCTCAAGGAGAAAGAGAAAATTTCGAAATGAAAATGTGTTTTGGAGATAAAAAAGAACCAGATTTCTTTTATGGAAATAGTAATTTTGATAAATTATCTCTCAGATTATATGGTCCTCTAATTAAAGCATTAAAGAAATAAATAATGTCTAAATTTCAGTTAAAAATTTTTGGAAAAGCTGTTTATGAACTGGGACTTGTTTTTTTACAGTTCTTTATTATTAGTCTCCATTTTTTTCAATGGGAATTACTTCCAAAAAAACAAATAATTCAAGTTACTCCTATTTCTTATTTCATGGGGAATTTAATTATCCTAATTGCTTTCATAATAATGTTAGTTGCAATTAAAGATTTAGGTAGAAATTTATCACCTTTCCCAAGACCTATCCCCAATAGCAATCTTGTTACTACAGGTATTTATCGATTTACTCGTCATCCTATGTATTATTCTTTAATATTTATTTCTTTTGGAATTTTTATAATAAAGCTATCTATTGATTATTTATTTTTATCAATAAGTCTGGGTTTGATAATTAAATTAAAGATTGTTTTAGAAGAGCAATATTTAAATAATAAATTTAAAAATTATTTACTTTATAAAAATGAGGTCAAATATTAATTCAATAAAGATATGGATATTAATCAGATTAAATTAGATAATAAGTTTAAATTAGTAGAGGCAAGTGCAGGGACTGGAAAAAGTTTTACTTTAGCTCACATTGTTTTAAGAAATGTTTTAGAAAAAAAAATTAAACCAGATGAGATCCTCTTATTAAGTTTTACAAAAAATACGTGTTCTGAATTAAGAGATAAAATACTTTCAAGATTTAAGAATTTAAAATTATTTTTGCAAAATCATAATGAAACTAAGATAGATAATACTCTTCAAGAATGGTATCTAAAATTTAAAGAGAAGGGCGAATCTAATGAAAAAATTATATCTGAAATTGATAATTTTGTTAATGAAATTTATAAGTTAAAAGTAACTACATTCCATGCTTTTTGCAATAATATTATGGATGAATATAGTATTGAAATTGGTATAACGCAAGATCCTTACATTGAGAATAATATAGATATTTTGTATAAAGATGTTATAGATAATTTGTGGATCAATGATTTTCTAAATCTTGATCCAGGACTAATCTCAGCAGTTAGCAAAAAAAAAATAAGTTCTAGGTTTGGAACTAGACTGAATAAGTCATTTTTTGTAGAAATTTTAAAAAATATAGATCAGGAAAATATTTGCAAAATTCAAATAAATAATAAATATAAGAATATTGATATAACTAGTTATTTAAATGAATTTTTATATTTTAATTGGAATGAGTTTTGTATTGAATGGAATAAGAAAGGAAAAGAATTATTTTTGCAACTTATAGAGTTGGGCAAATTAATTAAGGAACGTGGTGGTAAAAGTCAAATATATTCTGCCAAACCAAGAAATGATAAGTTTAATCAAATAATTTCTTGGATTGATGAGATTAACAAAAGGCTTGATTCAAAAAATGTGATTAATCTTCTATATGATATTTCTAATGATGATCTTTTATCTAAATATTTTTATAAAGAAAATATATCTAAAGAAATTAATAAACATAATCTAAAATTAGATTTTACTAAATTTAATTTACTTCAAGATAAAATTTACAAAATAAAAGAAGGGTTCTACACCGAATTTGTAAGGATTTTTATCCAATTAGCTTATATAAAATTAAGTGAATTAAAGAAAAGTCTTTCAGTTTTTAACTTTAATGATCTTATAAAGACTGTTGAAAATACATATCTAGATTCAGATCATACTAAGAATAGTAATCTATCTCAAATTCAAAATAGATTTAAATGTGTCTTAGTAGATGAGTTTCAAGATACAGATAATATTCAGTGGAATTTAATAAAGAAGTTCTTTAATACAAAAAATCATTTTTTACTTTGTGTAGGTGATCCAAAACAAGCGATCTACAAATTTAGGGGTGGAGATATTGAAACTTACTTAGATGCAAGATCTAATGCAATCGAGGTTTTTAGTCTTACGGATAATTATAGATCCTCAAAAAAATTACTAGATGTTATTAATAAACTTTATAAGAATGGACTTAAACAATCAAAACTAAACTATAGGAAATTAACCTCTAAAATTAATGAAAAAATTAATTATGATTTTGAATTTAAGGAGGCATTTGAAATTGTAGAATTTTCAAAAAAAGAGAATGATATAGATGATCTTGTGACTCATTACATAGTTAATTTTATTTTAAATAATAAAGAAATTGATATTAATAAAATTGCGATTTTAACCTTATATAATTCACAATGCTTAGATTTGAAAAATAAATTAATTCAGTTTAATCTCCCATGCAAAATTCAAAATAAACAAAATATTTTTGATTCAGAAGCAAGTACTCTATTACTTTGCTTTATTGACTGTTTATTGCATCCTAGGATTTATAAAAATATAACTTTGCTTGCTGCTTCAAAATTTATAGAAATTGATTTGGAAGAATTAGTTGATGATGGAATTAGTAATAAGTTAGAAATTTTGATTAAAAAATGTATTACTTGGTCTCTGGAACTAAGAGAAAAAGGTTTTTTAAATATTGTTAATGAACTTCTTATAAATTACAAATCATCCTCGATTATTCAAGATTCAGATTTAAATTCAAATTTATTTCAACTTTCAGAAATTATTGAAATTGAATTGATAAAAAATGATTTTAATCTCAATAAAGTTTTTAATTGGTATAAAAATCAGTTAGATAATTCTTTGAGGATTTGTACTGGAGAAGATTTTTTGACGAAAGATTATAATCTTCAAAATGGAATTAATCTTACTACTATTCATAGTAGTAAGGGCCTTGAATTTGACATTGTCTTATGTCCATACCTCTCAATTATTTCAAATAAATCAAATAAAATTAAAGGACCTATTTGGAAATCAAATATTGATAGAAAGATATACATTAATATTTCTAATAATTATGGTAAGGTTGAAAAATTTAAATTAACAGAAGAAAAAGATTTATTTAAAGAGAGTGAGAGGTTAATTTATGTAGCCCTTACAAGGAGCAAATATAAGCTTATAGTTTTTAATGATTTAGAAGATACAAATAATATTTTAAATAATGATTTACTTTCTAATTTGGAAAATATTAATATTTATAAGTGTAATTTTGAAGATAGAATAGAGAAGGATAAAATTAAAGAAATTTTTGCTAAGTTCCAAATTAAAGGATTGAATAATAATCTTTGGAGAATAGATAAAGTTAATAAAAAAATATCTAAAGAATCTACTTCTGATCAATTGATTTCTTATTCAAGTTATTCTTCATGGATACGTAAAGATAAAAAAATTGATGCAGCAATTAATCAATATAAGGATTATGAAGATAGCATATCAATTATCAATATTAACCAAGAGTCTAATTTTAATAAATCAAATAAATATCCTAATTATTTTTCTTATCCAAATCCCTTAAGTGAATTTCCAAAGGGAACTATTGCTGGGACTTGCTTGCATAAAATAATAGAAAGATTTGAATTTAGAAACGACAATAATCAAGAATTAATTAATTTAATTATTGAGGAATTGAACTTCCATCAAATCGATACTTCTTTGGCTTTTAAAGTAAAAGATGCAATTTTAAGAATTATAAATATATCTTTAGGAAGTGAATTACAAAACAAGAAACTGGTTGATATTCCAAATGAAAACTTACTTAAAGAGGTTAAATATGATTTAACTCTATCTTACGAAGGTAGAAATTTAAATTCTCATGACATATCAAAATGCTTTCTTTTAGATCAGGAATATGAATTTGGTGAAGAATATGCAAACAAAATAAATGATCTACAAATTTTGAATAAAGGATTTCATTCAGGATGTATTGATTGTGTTTTCCCCGTAGGTAATACATTAGAGGATAGTAAATGGTGGGTAATTGATTGGAAAAGTAATTTCATTTCTGGAAGTGAAGAAAGTGTTTGTTTACCGAGAAACTATAACTATGAAAATATGAGAGATGAAATGATTAAACATCATTATCCCTTGCAATCTCATCTTTATTTATTAGCATTACATAGATTATTAAAGTGGCGATTTAAAAATTATCAACCACAACTACATCTAGGTGGATATATTTATTTGTTTTTAAAAGGATTGCCAGATTTTGAATTGTTTGAGAAATCAAATTTGAAATATACAGCTCCGGGCGTTTTTATTGGCAATGCACCTTTAAAAAGAATTAATTATTTAGATAACCTTTTTTAGAATGATTAAAAAAATTACTGATTTTAATAAGTTCAAATATGAGCATATATTTAATTTAATCTTAGATATTTTTCAATTTAATGAAAAAAAATATGGCAATTTCGTAAAAGATGTAATTTCTATTCTATTAGAGTTTGAAAAAAACGGTGAAACTATTATTGATATAGATAATAGTTTAATAATTTTTGAACTATTAGAAGATGGCTGGCCCAATAAACATTTAGAAGTTCTAAAAGATATAGGCTTAACAGGTTCCCTTAATTCTCCATTCATATTAGTCGATAGAAAATTATCCCTTGCAAAATGGTCGGTAAAGATAGATAGAGTTATTGATTCCTTTTTGAAAAAAATAGATACCGATATTTTAATGAATTCTATAATTTATGAATATGATAATAAAATTGATCAAATTAAAAATATATTTAAATATTCAAACTTAGTTTTCCTTCAAGGAGGACCAGGTACAGGTAAAACAACTTTAATAATAAATTTAATATTAGAACTCCTTCGAGTTGATAAATTTTTAAATATTGGTTTGTCAGCTCCAACAGGTAAAGCTACCTCACGTCTAAAAGAATCTCTTAATAATAAAAAAAATACTTCCTTTAGCAAATTTCTAGATCAAATAGAATTTCAAACTTTACATAGATGGATTTTAAATTCTCAAAATAAATCACTTAAGTTGAAGTTTAAACTAAAAGAAATAGATATTTTCATAATTGATGAAATGTCAATGGTAAATATAGATTTGATTGAATCAGTTTTAAGTTTACTAGCAAAGGACTGCAAAATTATTTTGGTTGGAGATAAAAATCAATTGTCCCCAGTTAATAACTGTTCTATATGGAATTATTTGTTTGAATATTGTGACAACAGTTCAATTAAATCTTGTGTAGTAAATTTAAATAAAACTTATAGAAATATTGGAGATATAGCTTTAATTAGTAGTTTAATATTTAATAATGATGATTCTTTACTTAATCAAAAGATTACAGAATTAGAAAAAGGTAATAAATCAAAAGAAGTTACTATTACAAAAAGTAGAGAAAAAGATATTCCAGAAAAACTATTTAATTCAATTACAAGTCATCTAAATAAGTTAAATAATTCAACTTCAAATTTAAGTAAAAAAAAATATATATTTGATGATGGAATTGATAATTTAATGCTTAATGAAAAAGATCTAGTAGATAAGATATTTCTGGATTTGCAAAGTCACTTGATTTTATGTGAAAAAAATACTGGAATATGGAGTGTTGAATATTTGAACGAAGTTGTTTTTGGTCAGAAAAAACCCTATGACCTCAAAATGCTTAACGAGGGTGTTCCGATTATGTGCACAAAAAATAATAATGAACTTGGATTGTCAAATGGTGATATTGGGGTCCTTATAGGTTTAAAAAATGAAAGAAAATATCTTTTTAGAAAATTTAATAATAACAACGAAAAAATTGTTGAATTAATTGATCCATCTAATTTAGAAAATGTTGTGCCAGCAATAGCTATTACCATTCATAAATCTCAAGGTAGTGAATCTGCGAAAGTAAGCATTTTGTGGGCACAAAAATCGAGAAGAAATCAATATGCTGTAAAAGAACAAAAATATAGTAAAAATATCTTTTGCAGTGATAATTTTGAAAGAAGGTTGCTTTATACTGCAGTTACAAGAGCTAAAAAATTTCTAGATATATATTATTTAAATTAAATCTTATTTTTTAGAAATCATTAAGATTTTAACCCCAAGATGTTAGATTAATAATTCGGCTCTGTAAGGCTAGTCAACAATTTAAGTAAATTTAGATATTTGTTGAATGCCTGATCAGAAGATTATTGGGCATTTACAATGGCTTTAAAAAAAGATGCTAACTCATTTGATAATGGGCAGGGAGAATCTCAGAATGATGATGTTTCCCTCCTTGAGTTAAAGAACTTAGAAAACAAAACAGATATTGAATCTCAACCATTGGAATTATCAAAAGGAAATGATAATGAGAACGGCTTTCTCAATTTTGGGTTTAATCAATCGATCTTAAATTCGTTAAGAAATAAAGGATACAAAAATCCAACTCCTATTCAAAAGGCTGCAATTCCAGAACTAATGTTAGGCAGAGATTTATTAGGGCAAGCTCAAACTGGAACAGGTAAGACTGCAGCTTTCGCACTACCATTAATAGAAAAACTTTCAGATAAAAAAGAGTTAAATGCAAAGGTTTTAGTTATGACTCCTACTAGAGAGTTGGCAACTCAAGTGGCTGAATCTTTTAAAAGTTATAGTTCTGAATCTAGTAATTTTAAGACAGTTGCAATATATGGAGGCACAGACTATCGAAATCAGATTTCTGCATTGAAAAGAAAAGTTGACGTAGTAGTTGGAACTCCTGGAAGAATAATGGATCATATAAGGCAGGGAACTTTTAAAATTAACGGCATAAATTGTCTTGTTTTAGATGAGGCAGATGAGATGTTAAATATGGGTTTTCTTGAAGATATTGAATGGATAATAGATCAACTTCCAGATAATAAACAGATGGTATTATTTTCAGCAACAATGCCTAATGAGATTAGAAACATAGCAAAAAAATATCTAAATGATCCCGCCGAAATATTAATCAAAAGTGTCAAAAAAGAAACTCAATTAATTTCGCAAAAATTTCTATATGTCCAAAGGCATCATAAGTTAGATGCTTTAAAAAGAATATTAGAACTTAATAACGATGGAGTAATAATTTTTGTAAGGACAAAAGTACTTACTACTTCAATAGCTGAAGCTTTAGAAAATTCAGGACATACTGTAGCAGTGCTTAATGGCGATATACCTCAAAATCAAAGAGAAAATACTGTAGATAGATTAAAAAAAGGATTTATTGACATTCTTGTCGCAACTGATGTTGCAGCTAGAGGATTAGATGTTGAGAGGATAAAACTAGTTGTTAATTACGATTTTCCTTTTGATAAGGAAACATATACTCATAGAATTGGAAGAACTGGAAGAGCAGGCAGATCTGGAGAGGCAATTTTATTTGTTAATCAAAGAGAAAAACATTTTCTAAGAAACTTAGAAAATTCAACAAGAACTAAGATTGAAGAAATTAATATACCAAGTAATAAAATAATTAATGAAAAAAGGATGGAGAAACTTATAGATAATGTTAATGAGAGTTCTTTAGCTAAAGAAGAAAATGAAGAAAATAAAGCTTTGATTATTGATGTATTAGATAATTTAAAAGAAAAACACTCAATGGATGACTCAAATATTGCAATGGCGGCGATTAATTTAGTAATAGGTAATAAAGCATTCTTTGTTAATGAAGATGATTCTTGGATTCATAAACAAAATAATACTGATCGAAATAGATCAAATAGAAATGGTAATAATCGCATTAGAAATTCAAATAGAAGAAATAATTATCAAAATGATTCTTTTGAAACCTACAAATTTAACTTTGGTAAATTTGATGGGGTTAGAGTCGCAAATATTATATCTTCAATCTGTAATTCAACTAATATAAATGGTAGATCAATAGGTAAGATACAGATTTTCAATGATTATAGTTTGGTTGATTTACCTAGAGATCTGAATAGAGAAATTAAAAATAAATTAAAAAGAATTAAAGTAAGAAACTAAGCATAGAGAATGAAAACCAGCAAATATAAATTTTTTATTTTTGTGAATCTGATGATTCTATTCAACTCTATTAATAGTTATTATTTAGCCCAAACGAAACAAAATTCAATCATAAAATTATTTTGTCTTCAGAGTGTCAAAGAGGAGATGATTAAAGCAGAAATGGTATATAGTGAAGAAATTGCGAATGAAACTTGTTCATGTTACTACGAAGAATTTACACAAACGGCAAGTCATCAAGATGCAAAAACGAAATGTAAATTAGAAACTCAAGAAATTATAAATAATAACAGAAGAATTTAATTGCTATTTTATGGGGTCTAAGAACAATCAAAATCCAATAATTAGACTTTATTTGAATCTTATTGAGGAAAGAAGATTACTATTGTTTGCTTTCTTTAGTTCCATAATAAATAAAATATTAGATTTAGCTCCCCCTGTAATAATTGGTCTTGCAGTGGATATAGTTGTAAAGGAACAGAATTCATGGATTGCTGGTTTTGGGATAAAAGAAGTTCCAGCACAATTGATTTTCCTTGCATTCGCATCAGGAATAGTTTGGTCTGGTGAATCTTCCTTTGAATATTTATATTCCGTTTTATGGAGAAATTTGGCTCAGCTATCGCAACATAAATTAAGAATAAAAGCTTATGAGCATATTCAGGAATTAGATATGGATTTTTTTGAAAATGATAATACTGGAAGACTATTATCTATTTTGAATGATGATATAAATCAACTCGAGAGATTTCTAGACCAAGGGGCTAATCAGATTATTCAGTTATTTATAACTGTCTTAATAATTGGTGGCACCATGATTTTTGTCGCTCCAAAAATTGCTTTATTTGCTTTTTTGCCTATTCCAATAATATTTTTAGGATCAATTAAATTTCAAAGGAAGCTTGCTCCAAAATATAAAGATGTAAGAAATAAAGCTGGACTATTGGCATCAAGACTAAATAATAATTTAAGTGGAATTCTGACTATTAAAAGTTTTACTAAAGAGAAATGGGAACTTAATAGATTAAATAAAGAAAGCCTTGCTTATCAAAGAAGTAATAAGGCTGCAATAAAATTATCTTCAGCTTTTATCCCTCTTATAAGATTTGCAATATTATTTGCTTTTATAGCAATTCTATTAATTGGAGGTTTCCAAACTTGGAATAAGACACTTAATGTAGGTACTTATAGTTTTTTAGTATTTATTACACAAAGATTATTATGGCCTTTAACTACTTTGGGACATGTTTTAGATGATTTTCAAAGATCTATGGCATCAATAGATAGAGTAATTGATCTTATAGATACGCCTATAAAAATAAAAGATGGGAAAATAAAAATTGATCGTAAAGATACCAAAGGACAAATAGTTTTTAATAATGTAAATTTTAATTATCCTGGACGAGATTTAACTTTAAAAAATATAAATTTTAAAATTGAAAATAACTCAACATTAGGAATTGTTGGTTTAACAGGTTCTGGGAAAAGTACAATAATAAAACTACTCCTTAGAATTTATGATAGTAATAATGGGTCAATAACCTTAGATGGAATTTCTATTAAAGAAATTAATTTGAGGGATTTAAGAAAGTGTATATCTTTAGTTAGTCAAGAAACTTATTTATTTCATGGCAGCGTACAAGAAAATATTGCTTATGGCTCAATCAACCCAAGTTTTAAAGACATAATTAAAGCATCAAAGATTGCGGAAGCGCATAAATTTATTGAACAATTGCCAGATGGTTATAAAACTATTGTTGGAGAAAGAGGTCAAAGGCTATCAGGTGGTCAACGTCAGAGAATTGCATTGGCTAGAGCTGTTTTAAAAGATGCTCCAATATTAATATTAGATGAAGCTACAGCCTCAGTTGATAATGAAACAGAGGCTCTAATTCAAAAATCATTATCTAAAATTACAAATGAAAGAACCACTATAGTAATAGCTCATAGATTAAGCACTATAAAAAATGCTGATAATATTATCGTTATTGATAAGGGTAAAATAGTTGAAAGTGGAAAACATGAAAACCTATTAGATCAGAACAAAATATATGCAGATTTGTGGAATGTTCAAGTAGGCATCTAGTATTGAATTTCTAAAACTATATTAAGAAGTTAAATGATTCAATTACATTGCTAAATATTCCATCAACTTTATTCCATCTCTCTTCATTTGTTCCTACAGCAAAAGTATAAAGTGTTCCTCTATCAATTACTACAGTGGCGAGTTCATGTCTTATCTGTTCATTTAAATTTAATTCGTACTCTAAATCATAGAAAATATGATTGGAGGCCTCTCTCTTTTTGGCATTAATAAGTTTTACCTCTCTTCCTGAACCTTCGGGGGCAATGACCTTATCAATTAATGTTTGACCTACTTCACTTGGGCTTCCTAACTGCTCTAATTGAACCTCTTTATTTACATCAGAAATTACTAAACTTAATGTCTCATTACTATTTATTAAATCATGATAAATAATTTCAGGTCCTCCATCAACTTTTACTCTGGTCCATCCAGTTGGATACAAAAAAGCATATCTTCCATCAGGGCTTTGATAAGCTTCTAATCCAGCATTGATACCTCCACTACAAGCACTAAGTGTTAAACACAAGAAAATCAAAAATAAATATTTGAATGGGTTAAATTTAATATCTTTCATTTTGTTTGAAATTACTAACTAAAAACATAATAAGACATTAAAAGCAAACAATTATGGCAATTCAGAATTTTGCGTCTAAATTATTCGTAGAAATAGTTCAATTTTGATTACCTATACCAAACCACTTTCAAAATTAATTGGTCATTTTGAGAAATTTCCAGGGATTGGTCCAAGAACAGCTCAACGATTAGCCCTTTTTATTTTAAAACAACCGGAAAGCACAATTAGGGATTTTTCAAAGGCCTTGTTAGAGGCTCATAGTAATGTTGGTCGTTGTAAAAAATGCTTCAACCTTACCTCAGAGGATGAATGTGAAATTTGTAGAAATACTAATAGAAACCAAAAACTAATCTGCGTAGTAGCAGAAACAAAAGATTTACTTGCTTTAGAACGTGCTAGAGAATTTAAAGGTGTCTACCACGTTATTGGTGGTTTGATATCCCCAATGGATTCTGTTGGCCCAGAACTATTAGAAATAAAAAGCCTAGTAGTACGTGTGAGTAAGTCTGAAATAGATGAAATTATATTGGCATTGACCCCAAGTGTTGAGGGAGACACAACAAGTCTTTATATTGGAAAATTGTTGGCACCTTTTACTAAAGTTACTAGGATTGCTTATGGCCTCCCTATGGGCAGTGAACTTGAATATGTAGATGAAGTTACACTCGCTAGGGCATTAGAAGGGAGAACTGATCTGAATTAGAAATGAGAAATAATAATCTAAATAAGCAAGAAGACATCTTAAGACTTCCCTCCTGGATAAAATTTCCCATTAGTAAAGCTTCAGAGTTCAAGAAAATACAAACACTTATCAAAAAATTAAATATTCATACTATTTGTGAAGAAGCAAGATGTCCAAATAGAGCAGAATGTTATGCCTCAGGAACAGCTACTTTTTTACTAGGTGGATCGATATGTTCTCGTTCTTGTGCTTTCTGTCAGGTAAATAAAGGTAAACCTAGTTTAATCAATATTGATGAATGTATTCAAGTCGCTGAAGCAGTAAAAGTATTAAATTTGAAATATGTTGTTTTAACCTCTGTAGCTAGAGATGATCTCCCTGATCATGGTGCAAATTTATTTATATCCACAATTAATGAGATTAGAAAAGTTGATTCAACTATAAAAATAGAGGTTTTGACTCCTGATTTATGGGGAGGGGGTAAAAATTTTGATGAAACTAATAATCTTCAGACTGAAAGATTGAAGATTATTTTAGAAAAAGATCCAATTTGCTTTAATCATAATCTTGAAACTGTTGAAAGACTTCAAAAAGAAGTTAGGAGAGGTGCAAATTACAAGAAATCACTAAATTTACTAAAAAAGTCAAAAGATATTGCTCCTCATATTCAAACTAAATCTGGAATTATGTTAGGTCTTGGGGAAACATTAGATGAAATAAAACATACAATTTATGATCTTAAAAAAATAGATTGCGATCAAATTACAATCGGCCAATATTTAAGGCCCTCATTAAATCATTTGGCAGTTAAGAAATATTGGGATCCATCAGAGTTTGAATATTTATATCGCTTTTCTAAGGAATTAGGGTTCAAGAAAGTATCTTCTGGTCCCTTAGTTAGAAGTAGTTATCATGCTGGTTAACTATCTTCAATTAAAGAGAGTTTGTTTTCAAGTTTTTTCAATATAGGAATACATTCACCTGTCATAAGTGTCCCTGCACCTCCCCAAACCAACCTTAAAAAAAGATCTACTGGGCTAGAACCAACTTCTTTTACAATCTTAAATCCTATAAACTTAAAGTATCTTACAAGTTTTTTGCTATATCCTTCACTATCGAAAATGGCTAAAAGTCTTGCTTTGTTGCTTGACTTTTTTTCAATTGCCCAAGCCATAGTTGTTGCCCATATTAATTCTGAAACAAAAGGAGGTGCTTCACTTAGGATTATTAATGTATCAAGTTGAATGCCCTGCTTATTCAAATAAGTCCAACCTTTCATTTCTCCCCAAATCTTTATGATGTTGCCTTTTTGTTCTGCTATAACGATTCTAAAAAAACATAACCCAAGAGATTCTCTAACTTGAATTTTAATTAATAGCCCAATTGAACTTGCTAACTTTTCTAATTCTGTAATCTTTTGATTAAGTAAAGAATCATCATTATTAAATATTAAACTACTAATTAAAGCTATATCTCCAATATTTCTATAAGTTTTATTTAAATTTACTACACAAGATTTAATTGAACTGTTGTCACAATATTCAAACAAATAATTCCATATAGAACAGTTATTAACTGGGGACAATTGATTTTTATCTCCAACCAAAATAATTTTGCAGTCCTTTGCTAGTAAACTTAAAACTGATTCAATCAAATCTATATTTACCATTGACATTTCATCAATTATGAAAATATCTATTTCTTTTAGTTTAAACTTCAACTTAAGTGATTTATTTTGAGAATTTAAAATCCATCTATGTAAAGTTTGAAATTCTATTTGATCTAGAAATTTGCTAAAGGAAGTATTTTTTTTATTATTAAGAGATTCTTTTAGACGTGAGGTAGCTTTACCTGTTGGAGCTGACAAACCAATATTTAAAAATTTATCAACTCGAAGGAGTTCTAATATTAAATTTATTATTAAAGTTGTTTTACCTGTACCTGGTCCTCCTTGAAGGAAAACTAAGTTTGAATATTTAAATATATTTTTAATTTGATCAATTTTATTATCATATTCATAAATTATAGAATTCATTAAAATATCGGTATCTATTTTTTTCAAAAAGGAATCAATAACTCTATCTATCTTTACCGACCATTTTGCAAGGGATAATTTTCTATCGACTAATATGAATGGAGAATTAAGGGAACCTGTTAAGCCTATATCTTTTAGAACTTCTAAATGTTTATTGGGCCAGCCATCTTCTAATAGTTCAAAAATTATTAAACTATTATCTATATCAATAATAGTTTCACCGTTTTTTTCAAACTCTAATAGAATAGAAATTACATCTTTTACGAAATTGCCATATTTTTTTTCATTAAATTGAAAAATATCTAAGATTAAATTAAATATATGCTCATATTTGAACTTATTAAAATCAGTAATTTTTTTAATCATTCTAAAAAAGGTTATCTAAATAATTAATTCTTTTTAAAGGTGCATTGCCAATAAAAACGCCCGGAGCTGTATATTTCAAATTTGATTTCTCAAACAATTCAAAATCTGGCAATCCTTTTAAAAACAAATAAATATATCCACCTAGATGTAGTTGTGGTTGATAATTTTTAAATCGCCACTTTAATAATCTATGTAATGCTAATAAATAAAGATGAGATTGCAAGGGATAATGATGTTTAATCATTTCATCTCTCATATTTTCATAGTTATAGTTTCTCGGTAAACAAACACTTTCTTCACTTCCAGAAATGAAATTACTTTTCCAATCAATTACCCACCATTTACTATCCTCTAATGTATTACCTACGGGGAAAACACAATCAATACATCCTGAATGAAATCCTTTATTCAAAATTTGTAGATCATTTATTTTGTTTGCATATTCTTCACCAAATTCATATTCCTGATCTAAAAGAAAGCATTTTGATATGTCATGAGAATTTAAATTTCTACCTTCGTAAGATAGAGTTAAATCATATTTAACCTCTTTAAGTAAGTTTTCATTTGGAATATCAACCAGTTTCTTGTTTTGTAATTCACTTCCTAAAGATATATTTATAATTCTTAAAATTGCATCTTTTACTTTAAAAGCCAAAGAAGTATCGATTTGATGGAAGTTCAATTCCTCAATAATTAAATTAATTAATTCTTGATTATTGTCGTTTCTAAATTCAAATCTTTCTATTATTTTATGCAAGCAAGTCCCAGCAATAGTTCCCTTTGGAAATTCACTTAAGGGATTTGGATAAGAAAAATAATTAGGATATTTATTTGATTTATTAAAATTAGACTCTTGGTTAATATTGATAATTGATATGCTATCTTCATAATCCTTATATTGATTAATTGCTGCATCAATTTTTTTATCTTTACGTATCCATGAAGAATAACTTGAATAAGAAATCAATTGATCAGAAGTAGATTCTTTAGATATTTTTTTATTAACTTTATCTATTCTCCAAAGATTATTATTCAATCCTTTAATTTGGAACTTAGCAAAAATTTCTTTAATTTTATCCTTCTCTATTCTATCTTCAAAATTACACTTATAAATATTAATATTTTCCAAATTAGAAAGTAAATCATTATTTAAAATATTATTTGTATCTTCTAAATCATTAAAAACTATAAGCTTATATTTGCTCCTTGTAAGGGCTACATAAATTAACCTCTCACTCTCTTTAAATAAATCTTTTTCTTCTGTTAATTTAAATTTTTCAACCTTACCATAATTATTAGAAATATTAATGTATATCTTTCTATCAATATTTGATTTCCAAATAGGTCCTTTAATTTTATTTGATTTATTTGAAATAATTGAGAGGTATGGACATAAGACAATGTCAAATTCAAGGCCCTTACTACTATGAATAGTAGTAAGATTAATTCCATTTTGAAGATTATAATCTTTCGTCAAAAAATCTTCTCCAGTACAAATCCTCAAAGAATTATCTAACTGATTTTTATACCAATTAAAAACTTTATTGAGATTAAAATCATTTTTTATCAATTCAATTTCAATAATTTCTGAAAGTTGAAATAAATTTGAATTTAAATCTGAATCTTGAATAATCGAGGATGATTTGTAATTTATAAGAAGTTCATTAACAATATTTAAAAAACCTTTTTCTCTTAGTTCCAGAGACCAAGTAATACATTTTTTAATCAAAATTTCTAACTTATTACTAATTCCATCATCAACTAATTCTTCCAAATCAATTTCTATAAATTTTGAAGCAGCAAGCAAAGTTATATTTTTATAAATCCTAGGATGCAATAAACAGTCAATAAAGCAAAGTAATAGAGTACTTGCTTCTGAATCAAAAATATTTTGTTTATTTTGAATTTTGCATGGGAGATTAAACTGAATTAATTTATTTTTCAAATCTAAGCATTGTGAATTATATAAGGTTAAAATCGCAATTTTATTAATATCAATTTCTTTATTATTTAAAATAAAATTAACTATGTAATGAGTCACAAGATCATCTATATCATTCTCTTTTTTTGAAAATTCTACAATTTCAAATGCCTCCTTAAATTCAAAATCATAATTAATTTTTTCATTAATTTTAGAGGTTAATTTCCTATAGTTTAGTTTTGATTGTTTAAGTCCATTCTTATAAAGTTTATTAATAACATCTAGTAATTTTTTTGAGGATCTATAATTATCCGTAAGACTAAAAACCTCGATTGCATTAGATCTTGCATCTAAGTAAGTTTCAATATCTCCACCCCTAAATTTGTAGATCGCTTGTTTTGGATCACCTACACAAAGTAAAAAATGATTTTTTGTATTAAAGAACTTCTTTATTAAATTCCACTGAATATTATCTGTATCTTGAAACTCATCTACTAAGACACATTTAAATCTATTTTGAATTTGAGATAGATTACTATTCTTAGTATGATCTGAATCTAGATATGTATTTTCAACAGTCTTTATAAGATCATTAAAGTTAAAAACTGAAAGACTTTTCTTTAATTCACTTAATTTTATATAAGCTAATTGGATAAAAATCCTTACAAATTCGGTGTAGAACCCTTCTTTTATTTTGTAAATTTTATCTTGAAGTAAATTAAATTTAGTAAAATCTAATTTTAGATTATGTTTATTAATTTCTTTAGATATATTTTCTTTATAAAAATATTTAGATAAAAGATCATCATTAGAAATATCATATAGAAGATTAATCACATTTTTTGAATCAAGCCTTTTGTTAATCTCATCAATCCAAGAAATTATTTGATTAAACTTATCATTTCTTGGTTTGGCAGAATATATTTGACTTTTACCACCACGTTCCTTAATTAATTTGCCCAACTCTATAAGTTGCAAAAATAATTCTTTTCCTTTCTTATTCCATTCAATACAAAACTCATTCCAATTAAAATATAAAAATTCATTTAAATAACTAGTTATATCAATATTCTTATATTTATTATTTATTTGAATTTTGCAAATATTTTCCTGATCTATATTTTTTAAAATTTCTACAAAAAATGACTTATTCAGTCTAGTTCCAAACCTAGAACTTATTTTTTTTTTGCTAACTGCTGAGATTAGTCCTGGATCAAGATTTAGAAAATCATTGATCCACAAATTATCTATAACATCTTTATACAAAATATCTATATTATTCTCAATGTAAGGATCTTGCGTTATACCAATTTCAATACTATATTCATCCATAATATTATTGCAAAAAGCATGGAATGTAGTTACTTTTAACTTATAAATTTCATTAACAAAATTATCAATTTCAGATATAATTTTTTCATTAGATTCGCCCTTCTCTTTAAATTTTAGATACCATTCTTGAAGAGTATTATCTATCTTAGTTTCATTATGATTTTGCAAAAATAATTTTAAATTCTTAAATCTTGAAAGTATTTTATCTCTTAATTCAGAACACGTATTTTTTGTAAAACTTAATAAGAGGATCTCATCTGGTTTAATTTTTTTTTCTAAAACATTTCTTAAAACAATGTGAGCTAAAGTAAAACTTTTTCCAGTCCCTGCACTTGCCTCTACTAATTTAAACTTATTATCTAATTTAATCTGATTAATATCCATATCTTTATTGAATTAATATTTGACCTCATTTTTATAAAGTAAATAATTTTTAAATTTATTATTTAAATATTGCTCTTCTAAAACAATCTTTAATTTAATTATCAAACCCAGACTTATTGATAAAAATAAATAATCAATAGATAGCTTTATTATAAAAATTCCAAAAGAAATAAATATTAAAGAATAATACATAGGATGACGAGTAAATCGATAAATACCTGTAGTAACAAGATTGCTATTGGGGATAGGTCTTGGGAAAGGTGATAAATTTCTACCTAAATCTTTAATTGCAACTAACATTATTATGAAAGCAATTAGGATAATTAAATTCCCCATGAAATAAGAAATAGGAGTAACTTGAATTATTTGTTTTTTTGGAAGTAATTCCCATTGAAAAAAATGGAGACTAATAATAAAGAACTGTAAAAAAACAAGTCCCAGTTCATAAACAGCTTTTCCAAAAATTTTTAACTGAAATTTAGACATTATTTATTTCTTTAATGCTTTAATTAGAGGACCATATAATCTGAGAGATAATTTATCAAAATTACTATTTCCATAAAAGAAATCTGGTTCTTTTTTATCTCCAAAACACATTTTCATTTCGAAATTTTCTCTTTCTCCTTGAGAAAAAGTTTTATTACCAATCCATCTATCTGAAAAAGCTTTTTTCTCATTTTTTAATTTTAATTTTGCTTCTACATATCTATAAGTGCTTTCTGGTGGGAGAGGCAAACATTTTTCTGAATAATTCTTAAAAATATTAATGTATTCCTCCAAAATTAAACTTGCCTCAATTGCACCAGGTGATTGAATAATATGAAATTTATATTGATTTTCTGTTCTAAAAATTATTTTAGTTTTTTTTATATTCTTCTTTAAAGAAGAAATAAAAAGTAATTTTATCCAAGCCTCTGTCAAACGCATTAGACTTAATTTCGAATTAATTAATTCAATTACAGTGTCATCAGTAATAAAATATTCTTCTTTATTTGAGTTTGATTTAACGTAAATCCTATCAATTTTATTATGGTTACTCAAATTTGCAGAAAGACTTCTTACTAACTCTTGAATTTCATTGTGTTTTGCAAAAATACTATTTTTGGGTGTAATAATTCCATTGTCAACCAATTGATCATTAATATTCAAATTTTTTAAATCATCAATAATGTTATTGTTATCAATCTCTAATTGCTGGATTACCTTAGTTATTAATTGTGACTTCTGCAAGTTGCTTACATACTCATCGTCTGAATGATGCATAAATATTCTCTTGGGAGAAATATTTTTTTTATTAAGCCAATAGTTTTGTGGATTTTTAAACCAATAAATTAATTCTGATAATTTATAATTTTTAATATCGAATTTTTTTTCTTTCCAATCTATATTATCTATTAACGAATAATAATTTTTAATACTCTTAGAACTATCAAGATCAATTATTTCCTTTTTATTTAAATCAGAATCTTTGATTATTATTTCTCTTTGGCCTTTGTTTAAAAAACTATCAAAAAAAGAAATTAACTCTTTTATAGGAAAAGAAACATCTAATTTTCTATTGTCTTTTTCACTCTTCACCCAACTAACTATAAATTTATCTCTACAGGCAATTAACAGGTCTAAAAAAAAATATTTCTCTCTTTCAAAAATTGATGGATCGCCTAGGTGATATTTATTATTTAATAAATTAATATTTTCATTCTTTGATAATTTTGGATAATAAACACTATTCATGTCTAAGAGGAAGATAACCTTATGTGGAATGTGCCTTGCATTCTCAATGTCACTTACTAGAATCTTGTTGATACGAGATTTACTTTGATATTTAGCTTTATTAATACACGAAATTAATATCTCTCTAAAAACATTTAACATAATAAGATCATCAGGGATTAAAGATGTTGCCTGATTATCAAGAATTCTATTTATTTCACTTATTTCTAAATTAAAATTAGCATTATAATCAGCAATACTTTTTAATATAAACTTTATCTTTTGCACCCAACATAAGTAAGAAAAAGATCCCCTTAGCAAATTAATATATTTTTTTAAATTAATTAAGATTTCAACCCATTTATTCAAATCCAAACTTATATTCTTTGGGGCAAATGGTTTTATATTAAAAGTACTTAAATTGACTTCTTTTGCATAAATTAAGCCTAAAGTAATTCTATTTAAACACCACTCTAGGGAATTTTTTTCTTCACCTAATCTTTCATTGGAATCTAATCCCCAATGAAAACCTACTTGGGAAAGTAACAAAATAATTTCATCCTTCTCAGTAATATGAAAATCAAAAATATGCTGTGTTACTTTTTTAGAAAGAAGATAATCTATTTTTTCAAGTGTAATTTTCTCATTTGCCATTTCAGTGATGTCAATTAAAAACTTATATATTTCTGAAGAATCATCATTACCATCATCAATAAAAAAATAAGGTATCTTTTCACCATTAATTAACACATTATTAAAGATATACCTTAAATAAGGTTTAATTTGACTAGTTTGTGGAGATAAAACCGCAATATCACTATATTTA
>QCNH01000020.1 GCA_003213275.1 Prochlorococcus sp. AG-424-M03
ATCAGATCTTGTAAAAAATATGTACTAAGTTACAAAGATTCATCAAACAGTACACATCAATTAGGTTTCTACGCTCGTGATGCATATGACTGCCTGATACTTGCAAGAGAATTTAATTCTTATGTACATGACCATCCAAATTCTGTAACGAGAATCCAGCAAAAATTTTGAGGTAATTAATTATGAATTTAAAAAGATCACCATTCGCAATTCAAGATAAGAACTCAAGAGATCTTGATAATGCAAAGGATTATTCAACTCTTAAAGAACTTGTTGAAGAGCAAGGGATTTCTACAGATTTATCAGACTACTGGGATAAGGAATGTGAATTAAATCCATCTGATCCACATTGCTTAGTATACGACGATTAGTGATTCTTTATTAATTGGCACACCAATATCATTGCTATTAATTTATTAGAGATATTTTAATTCAATGCCATTAGACGTATTTCTAATGAACATGTGTGTTGCTGTTATGGCATTACTTATTAGGAGAGAAATCAAGCTTACTAAATCTAGATAGTTATGAAAATTAATTCTAAAACCATTAGCTTGTTGTTAAACATAACTATCTGTATTTTGGTATTCATTATGTAAAAATCAATCCATATTAAAAAAGAAGCAAATTAACTTTCTATATCACTCAACTTGAAAAACTATGGAAGACACCAGTTCATTCATTTAGACAAAAATAAATCAGCATAACTACGCATATACAATATAAATTTGATTGCCTAATATTTTAATAATCGAATGGAGGAATCAGAAATGATTGAAAGTCCACCAGAGAATTTATAAAGATTGGTTTAAACAGCCAAGTCCTACACAAATTACTAATTATTACTAATAGAAAGAGATTGTTTACATTTAAAGTTTGGTGTTCAATCTCTTTTTTAATGTCTATTAATTAAAAAAAAGACTAGTTAAAGACGTCGGTATTGCAATTTACTTAAGAATGTCTCGAGCATGACTCGTGCACGTGACCTGTAAGCTATTTAATTCCACAAGTTTTCATGAAATCATAGAAGCCAAACCTTATGGCATGTAGATCATTTAGAGAAGTATCTCTTACAGACAGTTGGATCTTCTTATAAAAAAAAATCAGCATATCTACGCATATACGAAATAATTATGGTTGGCTAAAATTTAATTAATAGAATGGAGGGATTAGAAATGATTGATAGTCCACCAGAGAATTTATAAAGATTGGTTTAAGCAGTCTGCCTACTAGAAGAAAATTAATAGCAATTAAAATAAGTTAATGAGATTGATTCCTTGAGGATGGAGTCAATCTCTTTTTTATATCTATAAATAAATGAATGCAAAAAAACTACACTTAAACGTATTCACTGCAGTAATTTTATATGTCTCAGGGCAGACTTGAACTGCCGACCTCCGGGCTATGAATCCGGCGCTACTAACCAACTGAGCTACTGAGACGTGTCTGTAACTTTACTATTTTACAGGTTTAATAAGCAATATATTTATTTAATTTCTACTGAATACACAAATGTTTTCTTCTTAGATTCTATTGAAATCAATCTTTGATTGTTCTTTATCTTTGAATCAATATCATGACCTATAGCTGCGGCTGCTTTCTCGTTGCTTTTATTATTTCATTTTTATCTGTAGCTATGCGTATAGCCGATGTATGATGCAAATCATACGCAGTTATACGTTTTTATGGCGCATCCTTAAAAAGCATTTATATCAATGAATTTGGGTGATAGTAATTAATCTCATGAATTATTAAAATACTACTGTCGAGCTGTGATGAAAACGCCCATTAAATCAGCTGAGCTAGTGAGAGATGGGAATTTTAAGATATTGTTTGTAATTAATTGACATTTTGAATATTTATTTGTTTATGAGCCTCATATATCGCAATACCACATGCTACAGAAAGATTTAAACTCCTAACACCTTTCTGCTCATTGATTCCAGTTTGTAAATTTGGCATAAATATTGATATTAAAAAATCACTTTTATCAATAATGCAATCTGGCAATCCAGAATCTTCTCTTCCAAATAGCAAAACATCATCTTTCTGAAATTTAAAATCCCGCAAATAGATCCCATTTTTTTTACTAAAAGAAATTATTCTTTTTGTTGATTTTGAGTCCAAAAAACTATCAAAATTTTGGTACTTATTAACGGTAACTAGAGGCCAATAATCTAATCCTGCTCTTTTTAAATATTTATCTTCTATTTTAAAACCTAAGGGTTCTATAAGATTTAAAGGAATGTTAAATGCAGCACATGACCTAGCAATATTACCAGTATTTTGAGGGATTCTAGGTTCAAAAAGAGCGATTTCCAATTTTTAAGTAGGTATTTCGAAACTTATTTCATCTATTTTGATTGCTCTACCGTTTATTGCAAGCCAATTATCTTTTGATATCTTAGTTATTTTCTTTTGCAGCTCGCCGATTCTTTCAATATAAGTATTACCAATTTTATATTCTGAGACCAAACTCCAACCTACTTGCTCTCCAACAATAAATGTTATGCTTTTTCTTTTCTTTAAAAGACCTATTAGTGAATGCATCTTTGTTACCCACTCTTTTTGTTCTCTTTCAATATTTTCCATAACAAATCCACCAATCGAGTCTATTAATAATGGACCATCCTCTTTGCTTAATGTATTTATTAGATCTGTTGTCTCAATTAATATCCATTCTTTTGGTCTTCTTTTACGGTGTAAATTGATTTTTTCCTGCCATTCTTTATCTTTTGGGTTGTTTTTTGATAAAGCAACATATGATAGTTTTTTAATTTCTTTTGCTAGGTGTTCTGCATATTCACTTTTACCACTTTTTGTTCCACCTGTAATAAAAATAATATGAGATAAGTCACCGCTATTGATTGAATTCTCGACATTCATAAATTCTCTTTATTTAGAGAAGTACCACCATGTTGCTAAAGGGATAATAGTAGCAGCAATTAACAAACCAATAACTATGTAGGTAGCAGTGGAACTCTGAGTGTCTTTGGACCTCATGACGTTGAAATTTGGATCAACTACAGGATTGTCAATAGATGAAGGCTGACTTTTTTCATAATTGATAATAGTCTTTTGTTGTGTGACTACAAAAATTCTATTTGTATTGCTAATAACTGCTGCGTATGTAGATGTAGGAATAAGGACAAATATTAAACCAGTGAGGATAAATGAAAAAAGATATTTATTAATGTTTAGGTTCATTTTAAAAGGTTTTGGTTAATTATATATTAAAAATCATATGTTTGAGTATCATTAAATCTACTAACCAATATAATATTTGCATAATTTAAAAGGAATTCACATATTCTATAAATGAGATTTAATGGAAGATCTTTAATATTAATTGGCACGATACTCTTTATTCTCCAAATAATTAATTTCTTTTCAATAGAAACAATTACTCCTGAGCTTGAAAGAGCTCAAGTATTAGCTTCAATAGCTTCATTAATTATTATCTTGATAGGCTTCTTATTTAAACAATTTGAACCTTTAGCTGGGGAGAAAGTTGATCTAAAAGGAGAAAATAAGTTTCTCTTTGACAAAAATATTCCGGATGAAGTTATTGATGAACTTGCATGGGGATCTGAAGCAATATTAACTTCTACTGCAGCGGCAGCAGTATTAATTCACAATGATGGAGTAAATATATTGAGAAGAGGAATTACTTCAAGTAATGAATTTAACCCTGGAGAAACCTGTCTGAGATCAATAAAAGATATGAAATTAATATCATTAGCGAATACTAAATTTTATCCAGGAAGAGATGAATTTTTTAATTTTTGTCCAGATATTCCATCTATTTTAGTTGTACCTATAAATAGCAAGGCTTTTGTATTAATAGGTGGTTGGAGTCCTAAATGTTTTACTAAGTCTGATGAAAAATGGATAAATAACTGGTCAAAGAAAATAAGTAATATTTTTTCAAAAAATAATATTTAAAAATAAATTTTTGAACGTACTCTTTTATCCTTTGCTTTAAAACTTACTGACTCTGTTTTAAGATTATAGTAGGCATTTTCTGAATTTATTTCATATTTATTCTTATTATTATCATCCTTAATTATATATTTTACGGGATTAAAAAATTCAATTATGTTATCTGAACTCAACTTGGCTTTTGCTGAATTTAAGATGATATTTTTATTTTCAAATCTTATATTTCCCTCTAATAGATAGTTAGCCTTTTCTATATTCCAAATAAAATTATCTGCATATAAAAAGTCCTCATCTTGTGTAAGAGTTTTTAATTTTACATTTCCTTTTAATTTTAAGAGATTATTGTTCTCTGATAATGTAGAGTCATCAGAATTAATAATATATTTAGTTTCTTCACCGTCAAAAATATTGATGGTTGGGTTTTTAAATTTGAATTTAAGTTCATTTTTATTATAAATTGAGTTTGGGCTAGTAATAGAATATAATTTATCTCCACTCTTAGAGAAAATATTCATATCTAAACTATCTATTTTTTGTATTACTATATTTTCTTTAATTATATTGGTGGGTGCACATCCAAGAATAAAAACTGGAAGTAAAACTATTAATCTATATATATTATTCATATTCAAGCTTATTTATTATTGGAGTGGGTTTAGGAAGGCTTGAATTACTAATTAATAATCCCCATCTTAATTGTTGTTCCCAAGGAATTTCTTTCTTGTATATAGAACCAAGTTGTTCATTTATTTTTGATGATAATTCTGGCAATAATGGTTGTAATAATAAACCTATTATTCGCGTACTTTCTAGTACGTTGTAAATAATTTCTTCAACAATAGGCAAATTATTTTTGTCTTTTATTAAAATCCACGGTTGATTATCATTCAAATATAAATTTGTATTAATCGCGAGGCTAAGCACTTCATTCGCGGCTAGATCTAATTTGTAGTTATCAAATTTAAGAATATAGTTTTCTACTGCACACTTGGCAAAATTCTCTAATTTATTTTCACTTGATATCTTTTGAATATTTGGCACTTTATTGTCAAACCATTTTCTAGACATAGATGATGTTCTATTTAGTAAATTTCCAATTGTATTAGCTAAGTCATTGTTGATAATGTCAACAAATCTTTTATCTTGAAAATCTCCATCATTGCCTAGTGATATATCTTTAATTAAGTACCACCTGACAGGATCATTTCCATATTTAGAAAGTAATAGGTCAGGGTCGAGAACATTACCTAAGCTTTTACCCATTTTTTGACCTTCTCTGGTTAGGAATCCATGCCCTAAAACTTTTTTAGGAATTTTCATACCAGCAGAAATGAGCATTGCAGGCCAATAGACGGCATGAAACCTAAGTATATCTTTACCGATTAAATGAATATCAGCTGGCCATCCTTCATTTATTGATTTTTCCAATGAACAATCTGCTTCACTAGAACTAATAGCGCTTACATATCCAAGCAAAGCATCAAACCATACGTAAAAAGTGTGTTTATCGTGATCAGGGACTGGAATTCCCCATGAGACATTAGTTCTTGATATTGAAAAATCCTTTAAACCTCTAGAAACAAAATTTATAATTTCATTTCTTCTTTCAATTGGCTCTATGAAGTTAGGTTCGTTGATTATTTTCTCTATTTGTTCTTGGTATTTCGATAGCTTAAAAAATAGATTCTCTTCATTTTTCCACTCTAAACTTTTTTGATGTATGGGACATTTGTATGTTGATGAGTTTTCTGGATTATCTTTAAATTCTTCACAACCTACACAATACCAGCCTTTTTGTACTCCCATATATATATCATCTGATTTTTTTACTCTTTCATAAAATTCATTAACAACCAACTCATGATTTTTGGAGCTTGTCCTTATGAATTTATCAAAGGATATATCCCAGCTTTTCCAATTAAAATTAAAGATTTTTGAAATTTCATCGCAATGAGTCTTTGGTTCAATACCCTTCTCGTTAGCTGTTCTTTGTATTTTTAAACCATGTTCATCTACTCCTGTTATAAAAATAACTTCTTCACCTACAAGCCTTTTATACCTTGCTATTGAATCACAAATTATTGTTGTATATACACTTCCTAAATGAGGTTTATCATTTACATAATATAAAGGGGTAGTAATGACAAAACTCATAAAACGTTTTTAATAATATTAACAGAAATTTTTTAACTAATAATAAGTTATTATATTATTTTTTTGTTTAATAAATAAACTCTAAAAGATTATTATCATTTATACTATATTTTACTTTATATATTTTATTACTATATATTTCTATTGATACAAAAAGAGTAATAAGAATTTCTAGTGAATAGTCTGGGAAAAAAACTAATGCAATATTTCTTTTATGATTAATCCACTTAACAAATAATATTTTATAAAAAGGTTTTTTTTCATTTTTAAAAAAAAATGTTAAATATTTATATTTATCATTTTTAATGATATTGTTGTTCTCAATTTGTCTATTTCTTGAATAATCAATAATTTTTGAGATAGAATTGATATTTATAGGTTCAAGATTATTAATCTTATTATATATCTGTCTTTGTATCATTAAATCTAAATATCTTCTTAGTGGTGAAGTTGATTGTACATATGATGGAAGACCTAATGACTCATGATTATCTGGCCTAATTGTAATATAACTTCTTCCCAAATATTGTTTTAAAAGTATATATTTTATCTCACTATCTTTGTATTTATTAAGTATTTCAAATGGATTACAATTTATTTTTTGAATTCTATATGCAGCTGGTAAATTATATCTTATTAAAAATAAACTTGTTACATAACCCATTAATATCATTGCCTCAGAAACAATTATTTGTGCTATTGTTTTTTCTAATTTAGTTATTATAATTTTATCCTTGTATAGTTTTATTTTACTATTAGGACTATCAAAGATAATTGCTCCTTGTTTTTTTCTAAATATAATACTCTTTGCTAATAAATCTTTAATTTCAACTAGTTCAAATTCTTCTTTAGGTTCTAACTCTAATATTTCATTTGCATCTTCATATGTTAATTGATATTTTGGTTTTATAATTGCTTCAATTATTTCATAATTATGTATTGAACCATCTTCATTGAATTCTATTGATGCACTAAGAGTTTCAGAAATTTTATTTTGAGCTAGATTTGCCTTTTGAAGAATTTCTGTAGGTAACATTGGGATATATTGATCTGTTAAATATAAACTGCTATTTTTCCTCCTTGCATCAAGATCAATATTAGAATCTTGCAAAAATAACCTGCAAGGATTACTAATATGTATCCATAGATTTTTTTTATTTCCTTCTTTTATTTCTAGAGAAATAGCATCATCCACTTCATCTGGATCTTCAGAATCAATAATATATGTTTTTAAACTTGTTAAATCTTTCAAATATTTGAAAAATTAATTAGAAAGTCAACTATATCCAATATGTAACTATCCTTCTGGATTTACAAATGGTAAGAGAGCTACAATTCTGGCCCTTTTTACCGCTAATGTGAGATCTCTTTGTTGCTTAGAAGTTAACCCAGTCATCCTTCTTGGAAGGATTTTCCCTCTCTCAGTTATGAATTTCTTGAGAAGTTCTACATCCTTATAGTCAATAGGATCTCCTGGCTTAATAGGTGATAATTGTTTTTTGAAAATTGAATTTGGCATAATTTGATTACTTTATTTCTTTGTGAATAGTCATTCTGTTTAAATGAGGATTAAACTTTTTTAGTTCCAATCTTTCAGTTGTATTTCTACGGTTCTTTTCAGTAGTATATCTCGAGACACCATTCGATCTCTTAGGGTCTGTGCTTGTTCTAGCTTCAGTACATTCCAGGGTCACTACAACTCTTGTCCCTTTTTTGGCCATTTTAATTAATACGTTAATGTATAATTTTCTATTGTACATCTTCAATCAACTATTTTGAAGATATATCCATTTCTATTATTTATTATTGAATAAAAATTATATATGAAAGTTTCTCAAAATTGGTTAAAAAAATTAGTAGAAATAAACTGTGCTCCTGAAGTCCTTTCTGATAAATTGTCTATCGGTGGATTTGAAGTTGAATCATTAGAAGATTGTTCAAAAAATGTAAATGGAGTCGTATTAGGTAAGGTTTTATCCGTTTCAAAACATGAAGGATCTGACAAACTTTCTATTTGCCAAGTTGATGTTGGTAATTCAAAGAATTTGCAAATTATCTGTGGTGCGAGCAACATTAAATCAAATATTTATGTTTATGTTGCTACTGTTGGGGCAAAATTAAATGCTATTAATTTAACTATTAAAAAAAGCGAAATTAGAGGTGTTATAAGTGAAGGAATGATATGTTCATTGGAGGAGCTTGGCTTAGAGGACTCTAGTGAGGGAATAGCGATTATTGATGAAAATTTAGCCTTAAAACATGAATTGGGTACTCCAGGGTCTAATCTGCTGCAATTAAATGATTTTGTTTATGATTTAGCCATTACAGCTAATAGACCTGACGGAATGTCAGTTATTGGCATAGCACGCGAAATTTCTGCTCTCTTAGAATCAAAATTTAATTTTCCAAATTTAAATCATAAATATAATATTCATTTACTTAAAGAAATTAAACTTTGCCCCGAGGCTATAACATCACATTGTCTTTATACAATAACCTTAATTGATGGAGTAAATGGAGAAAAGTTATCCCCAAGATGGCTTAAAGATCGTTTAGAAAAATCAGGTATAAAATCGATAAATCTTTTAGTTGACTTAACAAACTATATTCTTTTAGAACAAGGTCAACCATTGCATGCGTTTGATAGAGATAAGCTATCAAATTTAATTGGAAAGGATGTTACTGCAGATGACTTTTCTGTAAGGAAAGCTTTAGATAAGGAAAGTCTTATATGCTTGGATGGGAAAAAGTACGATTTAAATGAAAATATAACAGTAATTACTTGTTGTGATAAACCAGTCGCTATTGCTGGTGTGATAGGAGGTTTAGAGACTTCAGTAACCAAAACTACTTCATCCATTTATCTAGAAGGGGCTGTTTTTAGTCCAGTTACTATAAGAAAATCCTCAAAGGCGATTGGGATAAGAACTGAATCTAGTAGCAGATATGAAAAAGGGATTTCATCCAAAAATACAATAGATTCAGTTACGAGGGCTATCAATCTTTTAGAAGAATTTTTTTCTATAAATTTACCAACTATTCATATTTCAAATTTAATAAACTGCGAGGATAATTTTATAAAATTACGTAGAAGTCGTATACACAAAATTCTTGGTCCATTAAAAATAACTGATCAATTAGAAAAAAGAAATTTATCTGACCCTGAAATAGTTGATAAATTAACACTCATAGGTTGTACTTTAAAAAGTAAGGAATATGGCTGGGACGTAACAGTAATTCCTAATAGATCACAAGATTTAATAAGGGAAATAGATTTAATTGAAGAAATTGCGAGATTAATAGGGTATGACAGATTTGATTTAAACCTACCTAATCCTATTGAGCCTGGAAAATTAACATCAGAACAATTAGCATTGAGAAAGATAAGGAATGGTTTCATAGAGAACGGTTTTAATGAGGTACTAAGTTATTCTCTTGTTCCAGAAGAAAAAGATAAACTTATAAAGATTTCAAATCCTTTACTATTAGAAACTAGCTGCCTTAGAGATAATATATGGAAAGAACATTTAGAGATTGTAAATCGCAATATAAAAGCTGGACAAACAAGTTGTTATGTCTTTGAAGTTGGAAATGTTTTTTATAATAATTCAGAATTTATTCAAGAAGAGTTATTGAATGGAGCAATTTTTGGAAATAACAAATTTGGGAAATGGGTTAATTCAGTTAAAGAAAATGATCTTAATTATTATCAGGCAAGAGGAAAGTTAAAGGAGGCTCTATCATCCTTGAATATAAAAATTGATGATAAACCAACTAATTCTATTGATTTTCTTCATCCTGGTAGAACAGCAAAATTATTTATTGAAGGAAAAGATGCAGGATATTTTGGCGAAATTCATCCCGAACTTATATTAGAAAAGAAGTCTTTAAAAAAGGTTTATTTATTTAGCATAAATGTAGCCAAGCTCCTGGGAGCTAGTACTAGGAAGAATAAATGGATTCCTATTTATAAGCAATACCCAATTGTTCCAAAAATGGAGCGGGATATTAATTTTATTTTCAGTAAGAAATATTTAATTAGCGAAATAACATCAGAAATAAGAAAAACAGGAAAAAATCTCTTAGAGGATGTTAATTTAATTGATGTTTTTGAGGATATTAATATTGGAAAAGATTTTGTAAGTTATACATTTCGGTTATCTTATAGAGATAAAGATAAAACATTACTTGATTCAGATATCTCATCAATTCACTCAAATATCATTTCTAATGTTGAAAAAAGTTTTAATACAAAATTGAGAGAATAGTAGTATTGCTTGTCTTATATTGGACCATAGGTAAGTCTAGCTATGAATCTTATATAAGAGAATTAATAATCCTATAAAACTGATTAATGTTGTATTATTAATGTTAATGATCAATTTACTCACTTTATTTCTATCTTCACTGCTCTGGGTGCAAGTACCCCAGTGGTCAGACGATTGGTCAAAATGTTCGGTTGATGTACCTGATGCATCATGCCATTGGTACATAACAGCACCCGATAATACTTTTGGAGAAGGATTTGATTGGGCTAGCGCCCCATGGTTCGACGCTAATGGCCTAAGCGACGTACCAAGCATTGACAAGAAAACTGCTATTCAGAAGCTTCAGTCAAGGTAGTACTGTCTTTAAGGCAGTACCCATACTTATAAAATGAACTCATAGCAGTGCTTTTCAGGTATTATTAATTTTTTGGACATAGAGAGGACATTATTGATTGATTTATTAATCAATCAATCTAAAATTTTTAAAGATATGAAGTAATTTGTACATAGAATACCTGGATGGATTAATTCTGAAATCTTCCTTATCTATTATGAGACCATATATTAGACTAATACTTGGTCTTATATGAGAAAGCTAATACAGATTAATTTATTCTAAATCAACAATTTAATTAAATTTAATTCCTAATTATTCAAAATAAATGTTTATATAAATTTCGACCAATAAATAATTATTAAGATCAGTAATTTTATGATTCACGCCTATCTTATATTGGACTATTGATTAGACTTATATTTAGTCTTAAATAAGAATAGATATACTATTTTCTATATAAATTTTTTAATAATTGATACGCTTCATTTAATTTTCTCATTTGATCTGTTGATCCTCCGGCATCTGGATGCGTCTCTAAGGCTATTGATTTGTAAGCCTCCCTAATTTTTCGTAATGTATGAGCGGAACCTGCTGATGTTGATAAATTCAATAATTTAAGAGCTCCATGTACCGTCATTGTTGAGTCCAAAGTCTCAAATGAATTTGTTCTGTTATTTCGTTTAAACCTACTTACAAACCTCCTAACTAGGGTTGGTATCCTATTAATTAAATCTGATGTAGCAAAAGGGTCTTCTAAAACTCCAATCATTAATAAAACAATTTCAAGGGATGGATTTTTCTTTATCCAAAATGGGCATAATTCAGACATAAATTTATTGGCTGCACTCCATGTAAAGGGTAAATCTTCTGTTCCATCAAGATTTGGCCATATATCCCTTCCAAACCAATTCATCGAGGCTTCTACTACATGATCGTTCGGAATAGTTCCATATAAGGTTTTCCAATGACTAATTATTGCTAATCGACATTTTATTAATTCATTTTCTTTAATTGTATTAATTTGAATATCATTAATATTCTCCTTTAATTTTTCACTATAAATACTTCTTCTTAGAGTCTTTACTTTTTTCTCAACAAAATTGGGAAGGCTTATGTTTAAGTTAGGCTGTTCTTTATATTGTTCTTTATTTGAAATTATTTTATTTATTGATATTTCATTAACTTCTTTTTTAATGTCTGATTTAATTAATATCAACGCAGTATTCTCATCAATATTTAAATTTTGATTATTATTCTTGTTCTCGCTAAAGTCTATTTCTTGCTGTTCGTTCTTAGGTAGAAAATCATCTTCTTGAAGAAGTTCTGTCAGTAACTTTTCAATGACAGGTCCTCTTGCTCTAAATCCCCATTCTTTTCGTAATTGATCAAACCTAGAAATTAGTTCCTCAGGTAAATCAATTGAAATTCTTTTTATATTTGAATTTTCAGGAATATTCAATAATATTTTTCTTTAATAATAAGCAATTTATTTAATTTTATTCAAAAAAAAATGAAAGTCCATATGGAATATTGTTTTTAAATTAAAACCAACTTATTTTCATATCACAAGTCAATTAAATATCTTTTTATAATAAAAATAAAAATGTTTAATTGTTATTTCAATTCATCTAAAGAAAAAAAGAGTTTTTATCAACAAAAGAAATTAGAGATGCTCAATTATATTAAAGATTCACTAGAACGCAAAATCGCCTCTGTAACAGCCTCTATAGAAGTTTTAGAAAGCCAAATAAGCAGGGATAACGATGTTGAAGTTACTAACTAATATTCAAACAAAGCTTTCTAGAAGTTTTTCAGGCCCAAATTTTCTTAAATAGTTAATATTTGATTTTTCAGTAACTAAAAGATATCCTGCGAATCCTAAACCGTTAATACTGAAACCATGAATATGATCGTATTTTCTTTTTATAATAGATATCCATTTATTAGTTATTAAAATATTATAAGGATGTATTGGTTTCATATCACTAATAGGGTCTCCAATTCCTAATTTCTTGCATAATTCTAAATATAATTCAAAAAGAGATGATGAATTTTCTAAAAAATTAAATTTGGATACAATAATATTTTTGTATAGCTTACTATTTATATCTTTATATGAGTTCATTTCTAAGAACCATTTTTCTCTTGGGCATGATTCCTCATCTCTAGATCTACGCAGAAGTTGAAAATGCCTGTGAGGTTGACTTGCTCCCGCAATTGGAGAACTATTGAAAAACCATAATCCACTAGTATCTTTGTTAACTTGTTGAATCGCTTTCCAATCATTAATATCTAACCATCCATTTTGAGGTTTCCAATTATTTGTAATGAGTAAAATATGTCCTTTTTGTACAGGGTACTTATTTAATATTAATTGATGATTATCACCAATTTTATCAATTTCTAGTATCTTTTCCCACGGACAGAATGGATTCTGCTTGGGACCATAAAGTTTTTTTTTATTAAATTTTGAAGTATCGAGCTTCCTAATTATGAAGTCATCTTTTTCATATAAATCACTTGTAATAATATCAGTTTTGAGAGGATATAATGATTCATCATCAATTGATAATTGAGTTTGTTCTAGTGCCTTTTTCCAATATATTTCTAAACTCATTTAAAAAAAATTATCATAATCATTCTAAAAAAAATAATAAATTTGTAATTACTTTTTATTAAATTGATATTCTTTCAATTTTTCTAGAGGTATTGACTCCAATACTACAATATTTGTTGATTCTAAAATGACTTTTGGGGCAAGTCCGTCTAATAATGCTTGCTTCCACCTATCAAGACAAATACACCAATGGTCACCATCCTTTAGTCCTGGGAAGGAATAAATAGGCATTGGAGTAATTAAATCATTACCTTGTGATTTACTATATTTTAGGAAGCTATCATCCATTACACAACATATAGAATGATTGCCACCATCATTTTTGTCATAGTTGCAAAATCCATCTCTGAACCAGCCTGTCATAGGTTCACAACTACAAACCTCAATTTTTTCTCCTAAGACATTCAATTGAACTTGATTATTTATGGTCATAGTTTTTTTTAATTAATAATAAAACACCAACATTTCTTAAAAAAAGGTTGACGAGTATGGGGGGTGAGGAGCTAATAATTCTAATAAGGTTTTTTTCATTATGGATTGGGACTTTACTGAAAACATAGCATTTAAAGCTCTTTATGATGCTTTTAAAGATAGTGAAGAAACTTCCGCATTAGAATTTTTATCTAGTGATGGTGCTTCATACTATCTTGAATTAACACAGGACGCAGCAGGTGAGGGACTTGATCTGGGTGATAATGAAACAATGGAAGAACTTCAGGAAGAAATTATTGAGTATCTAGAAAAGAACTAAAGATTTAGCTTAAGCGCTGAAATATTTAGCTTTTGAATGTAGTGAAATGATAGCTGTAGTGCTTTGTTCTGGATGAAGTTGTTCAGATTCATCCATGGTCAAGTTAATTCTTTTTGCATCCAACAATGATAATTGTATGTTTGAATCAGATACTTTTGGACATGCAGGATATCCAAAAGAATATCTAGCTCCTCTATATTTTTGAGCTAGTATTTCTCTATTTTTGTCTGGTTCTTCAGCCTTAAACCCACATTCAATACGAATTAATGAATGGACATACTCAGCTAGAGCTTCTGCTAATTGTACTGTAAGTCCATGGAATAATAAATAATCGCTATACTTATCCTCTTTAAATAATTTTTGAGAATATTCACTAGAAATTTCACCCATAGTTACTGCCTGCATAGGAAATATATCTATTGGTTTGTCATTCTTTAAATCACAATAGAAATCAGCTATGCAAAGATTATTCCCAGATTTTTGTCTTGGAAAATTGAATTGGGAAATTTTATTTAATGATTTATCATCAAATAAAAAAATACTATTATCTTTTCTACCACATCTAAAATATCCATAAACTGCTTTGGGTAAAATAAGTTTTTTTTCTACAATTGTCTCTAACCATTTATCTAACAATGGTTCAGCATATGAATCCAAATAGTTATTGTATTCATCTACGCTTTGATTTTTTCCTTTTTTTAGTTGCCATTGTCCACTAAATAGAGCTTTTTTATCTAAATAAAAAATTAACTTATTCAAATCTATATCAACGTTATGTAAGACTTTCGTTCCCAAAAAAGGAGGTTTAATTGGCTCTTCTTCATTTATAAATTTAGATCTTATAAAATTTTCTTTTAAATTTAATTTAGAAGTCTCTTTGCTTATTGATATTGATTTATTAACGTCTTCAGAATTCTTCTTTGATGAAGCTAAATTAATATTTATACCTTCTTTATTAATAAATCCTTCTGTATTTGACCAATTTCCCTTTTTTTTATTATCTATATATTCATTCATGAATTTTAGATCAGTGAATGCATCTTTTCCGTACAATATTTTTCCTTTATATATTTTGCTGCAGTCTTCATTTACAAATTTTGGCGTTAACGCTGCGCCTCCTAATATGACAGGTACACTAATATCTTCATTGTTAAAAGCCTCTAAATTATCTTTCATAAATGCAGTTGACTTTACAAGTAATCCGCTCATAGCGATGCAATCTGCATTGTGCTTCTTTTGTGCATCTATAATTGCGGAGACATCTTGTTTTATTCCAAGATTTATTACGTCATAACCGTTATTTGTAAGTATTATATCAACCAAATTTTTTCCAATATCATGAACATCGCCTTTGACAGTTGCAATTAAGAGTTTTCCATTAGATATGTTTTCTTCTACAGTTTCCATATATGGTTCTAATATTGAAACAGCAAATTTCATTGTTTCAGCAGATTGGAGCACAAATGGCAATTGCATTTGACCCGATCCAAATAAATCTCCTACAACTTTCATCCCATCTAGTAAAAATGTATTAATTATTTCAAGAGGTTTATATTTTTTTAACGCTTTAATTAATTCATCTTCTAAACCAATTTTTTCTCCATCAATAATATGATTTTTTAAACTTTCTTCCAGAGTTAAATTTTTATTTTCTGAAGATGCTTTTTTGAAATCCTGAATAGATAAATCTTGAAAAGCCTTTGTTAGTTCCACTAATGGATCATAAGTACAAATATCATCTTCAAATTCTCTTTTGTCGTATATCAAATCTAAGCAAAGCTTTTTAGTTTCTTCAGAAATTTTTGATAATGGCAATATTTTATTTGGGGCGATGATAGCAGAGTCCAATCCTGCTTTAATGCACTCATCTAAAAATATTGAATTTAAATTAATTCTAGATAATGGTGAAAGACCAAAACTTATGTTCGATATCCCTAAAATAATATGAATTTCTGGAAAATTTTCACGAATTTTAGAGATAGCAGTAATTGTCTCTTTAGCATTTAATCTATCTTCCTCTATCCCAGTTGATATCGGAAGAGCTAATGGATCAAAAAAGAGCTCATAATCTGATAAACCAAATTCTCTGGTTCTATTAATCGCTCTTTTAACAATGTTATATTTTTTATCTGAATTCCTTGCCATTCCATCTTCATCAATAGTTCCCACAACAAGCCCTGAACCATAACCTAATGCCAAATTAAGAACTTGATCAAACCTTTCATCACCGTCTTCGTAATTGGTTGAATTTATAATACATTTTCCGCCAGCTGACTTTAACCCACTTTCCATTTTGTCAGCATCTGTAGAGTCAATCATTAATGGTAAATTTATATTTGTAACTAGTCTTGAAGTTATTTCTTTCATATCTTTCACTCCGTCTCTTCCCACATAATCGACATTTACATCAAGAACGTGTGCATTTTCTTTTTGTTGTTGCTTGGCAATTGCAACTAGGCCATCCCAATCGTCTTTATTTAATAACTCCCTTACCTTTTTAGATCCACTTGCATTTAATCTTTCTCCCACTATCAAAATTGAATTGTCTTGTTTGTATGGCACAGAATTATATATTGATGATGCAGAAGGAATAAAACCTCTTGAATTGTTATTACCATTGTTGTTAGTCCTTTCATTATCAATAATTTCATCGATTATTGAAGAAAGATATTTTATATGTTCAGGTGTTGTCCCACAACATCCACCGATTAATTGAACATTATAGTCATATATAAAATTCATTAACTGCATCTTTAATTCTATTGGCTTTAATCTGTAGTGAGCTACACCACCAATATTTTCAGGAAGACCTGCATTGGGAATACAACTTATAGCGAAGGGAGAATTTTCAGATAAATATTTAATATGTTCCTTCATTTGCTCTGGACCAGTTGCGCAATTAAGTCCAAGGATATCTATATTAAATGGCTCTAATATTGTTAGTGCAGATGCAATATCAGATCCTACAAGCATAGTACCTGTTGTTTCCATTGTTATAGATACCATTAAAGGTATATCTATATTTTTACTTTCAACAATTTCTTTTGATGCTAATAAGGCAGATTTAATTTGTAAAACATCCTGACAAGTTTCAATCAAAAGAAGATCAACTCCTCCATCTATAAGACCATAAATTTGTTCTTTATATGATTGCTTTAATTCATCAAAATCTATATGTCCTAAGGTGGGTAATTTAGTTGTTGGTCCAATTGAACCGGCAACAAACCTTGGTTTATCAACTGATGAGTATTTAGCAGCAGCTTTTTTTGCTATAAATGCCGCATTTTTATTTATCTCATAAGCCTTATCCCCAATATCATATTCATCAAGAACTATTGATGAGGCTCCAAATGTATTAGTTTCTATAACATGACAACCTGCTTCTAAAAATGAATTATGAACCTTTTCAACTACCTTTGGCGATGATAAAACAAGGTTTTCATTACATCCCTCTAATTCTTTCCCTCCAAAGTCATCTGCAGTAAGATTTAAGTTCTGAAAAGATGTTCCAGTCCCTCCGTCAAAAATAATTAATGGTTTTTCATCTCTATTTAAATAGGTTCTGAAAGATTCCATTTTTAGGTAATAATAAATTTATAGTAGTGAAATTCTTGTTACCCAATTATCATAGTCTTGAGAACGCCCTTCTGTTATTTCTATAAGCTTACTTTTTAATTTATTCATTATTGGTCTTTCAATATTTAATTCAGTTGATTCAATTTTTTTAACTGGTGTAATTTTTGCAGCTGTACCAGTTAGAAAAACTTCATCTGCTATTAATAATTCAGTTTTATCAACAGGCCTTTCAATTACATTTATTCCAAATGATTTAGCTAATTCAATTACACTAGCTCTAGTAATTCCCTCAAGGATATCTTGATCAACACCAGGAGTGATTAAGTCTCCATTTCTTACAATAAATAAATTCATACCACTAGCTTCGCTTACCTTACCACTTGAATTTAATAGCAAGGCTTCATCAAACCCAGATAAACTAGCCTCTGTTTTAGCTAATGAACTAGTAATATATGCTCCACTTATTTTCCCTCGCAATGGGAGAGATCTATCTTCTTGTCTAGTCCAACTGCTCATTCGACAAGAAACGCCATCTGGGGATAGATAATCTCCTAGTTCAATGCAATATATAAAGAAATCTGTGTCAATATTGTGTAACCTTGGAGCTATACCTAAATCGCTTGTATATACAAATGGTCTTATATAAATAGGTTTTTTTGGTTTGTTTCTTTTTATAACTTCTTCTAAGGCGTTAAAAATATATTCTTCAGAAATATCAGTTAAGAGTAATTTTGCGCTTTGAGATAATCTATTTATGTGTTTATCAGTTCTAAACAAAAGGAATTCTTCTTTATTAGAAGGATTAGGTATCGCTCTCATTCCTCCAAATGCAGCAGTACCATAATGTAGTGCATGAGTAGCTATTGATATTTTTGCTTCTTTAAATGGAATACATTTACCTTCGAACCAGGCGTATGGAAGAAATTCATGCATATTCAGTTTATTTAATTAAGGTAAACTTGTTTTAACCTACTTACGTATTCTAAACCTTATTTATATATAAAAATGCACAGGATATTAAATGTAGCAGGAAATGATAAGAATAAGGATGATTTTATTGAACAACCAGTTGCAGATTTTATTTTTATAACAAGTGTCAAGGCTGATTTAAATCTCATATCAAACTTGTTGTTAGAAAATAAATTTGCTTCATTAAAAAATAATATAAGAGCTTTAGAAATATCTAATTTAAATTCCTCAGCTCAAATAGATAATTATCTATTAAAAACAATTAATTATGCAAAAGTTGTCGTACTACGATTATTCGGAGATAAAGGTACATGGAACTATGGAATTGAACAACTTTTAAATTGGCAAGCAGTTAATAAAAAAAGGAAGCTAGTAATCCTATCAGGTACCGCTGACCAGGAAGTTTCCTTATGTGAAATAAGTAGTATAGATAAAGATATTGCATTAAATATTTCTAAATTACTAAGATCTGGAGGACTGGATAATTATAGAAAATTTCTTAATTGCTTAAATTATTTAAAGTTAGATGAAACATTAATTCCTGATGAGTTTTTGAATATTACTTTTTATGCAGATCCTTATTTGTATGATTGGAAAATTGAAAAAGGCGAAAAGATAGGAATAATATCCTATAAATCACTTTTTTTGGCTAATGAAATTGAAGTAAACGAAAATCTCAACTTTCAGTTAAGAAAAAGCGGACTATCCCCTAAAACATTTTTTATTTCAACACTAAAAGATCATATTATTCAAAAGAAACTAATAGACATTTTTAAAAAGGAAGATATCAAATTAATAATTACCACAACTTCGTTTTCTTCATCTCAAATAAAAAATAATGATTTAATTGAAAATTCTACAAATATTTTTACCTCTCTCAAAATTCCAATTTTACAGCTTCTTTCTTCAAATAGATCAAGAAAGAATTGGTTAAATTCATCCCTTGGAATGAATTCATCTGATTTATTAATGCAAATAATTATTCCCGAATTTGATGGAAGAATTACTACCTGCCCAGCAGCATTTAAAGAAATAATTTCTGAAAACAATACACTTTACAGTGAAATAACAAGTTATAAAGCTGATCAAGTAGGTATTAAATGGATTTCAAAATTTGCAACAAATTATGTGAAACTTCAAAAACTTAAAAATTTTGATAAAAGAATTTGTTTAGTAATAAGTAATTATCCAGTAAAGAATGGAAGAATCGGTAATGGTGTTGGCCTTAATACACCGTCTTCAATAATAAATATTCTTAACTGGT
>QCNH01000021.1 GCA_003213275.1 Prochlorococcus sp. AG-424-M03
ATCAGTTGGTGGATTAGATCAAGAACAGATCATTAATTTACAAAATAATAATGCAGAATTAATTTCAGAATTGCTTAATTCAACAACTTAAGTCGTGTGTTAAAATTTTTATAGATATAACTCAAAAAACATGTCAAGAGTTTGCGAACTGACTGGAGCAAGAGCTAATAACGGGATGGCTGTGAGCCATTCACATATTCGTACAAAAAAATTACAACAAGTTAATCTTCAAAAACGAAGACTTTGGTGGGAAGAAGGAAAAAAATGGGTAAATATTAAAATTAGTACCAAAGCACTAAAATCTATTCAAAAAGTAGGATTAGATAAATTTGCTAGATCAAATGGAGTTGATTTAAAAAGATTCTAAATTGATGAGGAATTTAGCTCCAACTATAGTAATATCATTTTTTCTTTTAATTAATATTAATTCAGCATTAGCTTTTGACTACGCTCCTGAAGTAGGTGATTTAGCTCCAAACTTTCATCTAGAAGGTTTTAATAGAAACATAAAAACAAATAAAATTTGGGAATTAAGCGATTTTCAAGGTAAGTGGCTCGTTATGTATTTTTATCCAAAGGATTTTCAATAGTATCTTTTTTATCAACAATTATTCTATTGACTGTAATGTTATTAAGGCCAACAATGAGAGGATGTTCCTTGTTAATTAAGAGGACATGATATTCAGGTAAGCCAGGCATCTTTTGTTCCATGTAAGCACCCATATCATTAATTCTTCTCATTTGCTCTGGAAGCAAGATCATTGCAGGGGGAGCCCCTTTGCTTGAAAGTGATTGAACTTTAACTGTTACTTTTTCATTGTTAAGTGCTTTAACTATCGTATCTCTAAGATTTTCTGTATTAGATTTACCATCCTTATCTACAATTTCTTTAGAATCCTTATCTTCTAGTTCATTAATTTCTGAATCTACTCTTTGGAATTGATAATCTTCATTTTTACTTTCCAACCATGGAAGAAATTGTGCATCAATTAAGGGATCAGATTTAATAACTTCTTTGTTATCAGATAAGCAGATATTTAAGGCACTTGACTGAGTAATCGAGTCTGAACAGTAAATAATCTTTTTAGAATCATCTTTATTATTTCGTACTTTGTAATTTGCGAGAGTTGTGAAATATTTATCATTTGATTTGATAAGTGATTTATTTTCAATATCTTTAGTTACGTCTTTCTCTGAATTTATGATTGTTTCGAAAATTATACTTTTATCAACTAAATCAGCAAATTTTTCATCTTCGATAGCACCAATTTTAATAAAAGCAGAGATGGAATCCCAAATTTCTGCATAAAATTCTGGAGAATTCTTTATCAAATCCTTCAGTTTATTAGCAATTTTTTTTGAGATAAATGATGAGATAGACCTTACTTTTCTATCTGTTTGTAATGCGCTTCTACTAACATTCAAAGGTATATCTGTAGAGTCAATAACACCTCTTAGAGGTAAAAGGTATTTTGGTACTATCTCTTTAATTGAATCGCTTACAAATACTTGATTGCAAAATAGTTTAATTTCTCCCTTTTCCCAATCAGCTCTACCTGATAACTTTGGAAAATATAATATCCCTTGAATGTCATATGGATAATCTGTATTTAGATGAATCCATAACAGTGGATCTCCCTGAAAAGGATAAAGGTATTTATATAACTCAATATAATCTTCATCTTTTAATTCGCTAGGCTGTTTTCTCCAAGGAGGATTTTTCTTATTAATCATCTCTCCTTCTAATAAGACATCTATTGGCATAAAATCACAATATTTTTTTATTAATGATTTAATCCTTTCAGGCTCAATAAACTCTTTTTCTTCTTCAAGCAGGTGAAGTATCACATCTGTACCAATTGTCTCTCTTTCTGATTCCTCTAAAGTGAAATTTGGCGATCCATCACAAGACCATTTGAAGGCTTTTGATTCCCCAATCGCAGATTTAGTTAATATATCAACTCTATCTGCCACCATGAAACTTGAATAAAAACCAAGTCCAAAATGACCTATAAATTCATCATTATCTTTTTTGTATTTTGTTAGGAATTCTTCTGCACTTGAGAATGCTACTTGGTTTATGTACTTCTTAATTTCCTCATCATTCATTCCAATTCCATTATCAGAAATCGTTAGAGTATTTTTCTCACGGTCAATAGATATTTTTACTTGAGCTTCGTCAGTATTTTCGCAGTCTCCTGCCATAGAAGCCATTCTTCGTTTACTTATTGCGTCAACACCGTTACTAACAAGTTCTCTTAAAAAGATTTCATGGTCAGAATATACTGCCTTCTTGATAATTGGGAAAATATTTTCGGTATTAATACGAATTTCGCCTTTTTCCATTTAAATAAAAATCAAACATACAAATCCTATTTCCTATAAACTACTTAATCAAGTTTAATTAGGAGTATTGTCCGAACAAAATAAATAGAAAGTTAGATTGAATAGTAATTATTCAGAAAATTATTTATTTGACCCATAATATCTCTGTACAATTATTTTCTTTCATTATTTCATTTGCTTTTAAAACGTCATCACACGGATTCAAATGTAAGACAGCAATATTTCCCCGTTTCTGAAGTTCTTTTTGCTCAATCATACCTTTTTCTAACAAATAAGAATCTTTAAACATTAATAAAATCTTTTTATTATCTGTATTTTCTTCCTTAATTAAATTTCTTAAAATATCTATTGAAATTGTAAATCCAATTCCATTTAGGATTCTCTCATTTGGACTAAAGAATCTTACTAATTCATCATATCTTCCACCTTTTGCTATTACGTTTTTATTATTACCAATACGCCCTATAAGTTGAAAAACTATTCCTTCGTATAAATTTAAGTGAGGTTGAAAAGTAGGATCAAGTTGTAATTTAACACCATATTTTTTTGATATTTTTGATAATGTTTCAAATAAAAAATATAGGTCATCTAGAGTGTTACTACTGCCATATATACTTTTCAATTTCTTTAATATTGCAATTGGTTCTCCTCTTGTGAATAATAAATCTTTAAGAATATATTTATCATCTTCATCAATTGCTAATTTAGTTAATTTATTTTGATCAAAGTTAACCAGACTTTTCTTAATTTCTTCAAAATTATTATTCTTATATTTATTTAAGATCAAGTCCATTATTTTTGTGGTACTAACAAGTAGACATAAATTACAACCATCCATCAAATTAATATTATCTATTGCATCAAACAATATATTAATAACTTCAATTTCTGGATATTTTGTATCATATCCAATTAATTCAATTCCACTTTGCAGTTTCTCCTGCAACTTAACTGAATTTTTATTATTTTGTTTCTTATCAAAGACCATTCCATTGGTGAATAATCTTATAGGTCTTTTCTTATTTATTAATCTAGTAGATGACAATTTGACAATAGATGTTGTCATTTCTGGCCTTAGACATAATGAATTATTACTTACTATTCCAACAACTTCATTTTCTTCAATAACACCACGACCTTTTATGGTTTCTAATGTATTTATAAATGAAGGTGATACCTCTTCATAACCCCATAATTTATAAATATTATTTAAATTATTTATAATATTAGAATTATTCTTTACATCTACTAATTTAATTTCCTTTATATCAGTCATTTTAATATTTTACGATTTTTAAGTATAAAGAATTTTTTTGAATGGAGAAACATTATCTAGTTCATTTTTTAATTCATCCTCAAGGCTGGGGGAGCATGCAAGAATTCTTCCAGAACTTAAATTAAATTCGCCTGATGGATAATCCGAAATAATTCCACCTGCCTCTTTTACAATAATAGCACCGGCTGCTAGGTCCCATTCCTCTAATCCCCTTTCCCAGTATCCATCTACCTTTCCAGCAGCAACAAATGCTAGATCTACCGCTGCTGCTCCTCCTCTTCTAACGCCTCTAGTTTTATGTGTTAAGTAACAAAATTCAGCATAATTATTATCCTCTGTTTCAAACCTGTCATATGAAAAACCAGTCACAAGTAAACTATCAGAAAGTTTACCAGGACAAGATACTTTAAGTTTAGTATCATTGCAGAACGAACCTAAACCTATACAGGCAGAATATAATTCATTTAGATATGGCACTGATATAGCCCCTATTATTGGCTTATTTTTATAAACAAGTCCAATAGAAGTTCCGAAAAAAGGATATCCATGAGAATAATTAGTTGTACCGTCTAATGGGTCAATACACCACGTTAAATCTGATGATTTATTTAATTTACCAGATTCCTCTGCATTGATAGAAATGTTTGGTGTCTCTTCTACTAAATATTCTTTTATTTTATTTTCAACTTCCAAATCTACATTGGTTACAAGATCACCTTTCCTTCCTTTAGATGAAATTTTTTGAATTTTATTGTAATTTATTTTGAGAATTTCATCCCCAATTTGAGCTGATTTTTTCGCTATTTCATACAACTTAGATAAGCTTATATTATTTGCAAGTTCATCTATTTCGATTAGTTCAAACATGATAATTAATCTTCCTCAAATTCCCAAGGTGGGGCAACTCTTGTATTTCCCCTGCCAAAATATTGTCCAAATTGTAAATCATAAACTTCGTCTTCGTATGTTGTTTCCACCTCAAGATCTGATGTGGCTTTAGCGACACAAAGGAGTGCATAGCCTTTTTCTTTTAAAGCTTGAGATACACCCATAGCTTCAGGCTGTTGCAAAGAACCAGATTTGATTTTAACTGCACAACTTGTACAGCAACCATTTCTGCATGAAAATGGAAGCTTAAAGCCTTTTTTTTCAAATTCCTTAAGAATATATTCATCACAATTAACCTGCTCTTGGTAAACCTTTCCGGTTTCTTTATTTTTAATCGTGACTGTGAAAGTTTTATTCAAATAACTTTCCTCAAAAATTGGATGATAAAGGGTTAAGATAGGATTCTTGGGAGAGGTGGCCGAGTGGTTGAAGGCGCAGCACTGGAAATGCTGTATAAGGGCAACTTTATCGAGGGTTCGAATCCCTCTCTCTCCGTATTATATTAGTTGATTTTGGTTTATTACATCAATAGTTTTGTCTATAGAGGTTATTTTAAATTAGATTAGTAATATGTTTGACAAATTATAAATAATCTTATTTATTTAAATTAAGTTGAAAATATTAGATTTTTACTATTATATGTAGATATCTAAGATAAAAATTAATTAAATTATTAGTAATTTTGCTTTAATTTAGCGATCTAAAATCATGGGTCAAATAGTTGGAATTGATTTAGGTACTACTAACTCTGTTGTAGGAGTTATAGAAGCTGGTCGTCCAATTGTTATTGCAAATTCTGAAGGATCTAGAACTACACCTTCAATAGTTGGATTTACAAAAGACAAAGAAATAGTAATAGGAGACCAAGCGAGAAGACAACTTGTTCTAAATCCAAAGAATACCTTTTATAACCTAAAAAGATTTATAGGTAGCGACTGGGATGAATTAGATGATAATAGTATTTCTGTTCCTTATAACGTAAAGGCTAATACCACTGGAAGTGTTAGGGTTCTTAGTCCAAATACTGAAAGAGAATATGCTCCTGAAGAGTTAGTAAGCTCATTAATTAGGAAATTAATTAATGATGCTGAAACATATCTTGGAGATACTGTTGAATCTGCTGTTATTACAGTCCCTGCTTACTTTAATGAATCTCAAAGGCAAGCTACAAAGGATTCTGCAATATTAGCTGGTATTAAAGTAGATAGAATTTTAAATGAACCTACTGCTGCTGCTCTAGCTTATGGTTTTGAAAAAAGTTCTTCTAATAATGTTTTGGTTTTTGATTTAGGAGGAGGAACATTTGATGTTTCATTATTAAAAATTTCTAATGGTGTATTTGATGTTAAAGCCACCTGCGGAGATACTCAACTGGGAGGTAACAACTTTGACTCAAAAATAGTAGATTGGCTTGCAGAAAAATTTCTTACTAAACATAATATTGATCTAAGAAGAGATAGACAAGCTTTGCAGAGATTAACTGAAGCTGCTGAAAAAGCTAAATGTGAGTTATCAGGATTGCTAAAAACAAAAATATCATTACCTTTTATCACCACAAGTAAAGAGGGACCATTACATATTGAAGAGACCATAGATAGAAAAATATTTGAATCATTATCTCAAGACTTATTAGACAGATTATTAGAGCCTGTGCAAATAGCCTTAGATGACTCTGGATGGAACGCAGAAGATATAGACGAGGTGGTTCTTGTCGGTGGCAGTACAAGAATCCCAATGGTGCAACAATTAGTTAAGACTCTTGTTCCTAATGATCCCTGTCAATCTGTTAATCCAGATGAAGTCGTAGCAATTGGTGCTGCGATACAATCCGGAATAATTAGTGGTGATTTACAAGATTTACTGCTAAACGATGTAACACCTTTATCTTTAGGTTTAGAAACTATTGGTGGACTTATGAAGGTACTTATACCTCGTAATACACCAATACCAGTAAGACAATCTGATGTTTTTAGTACATCAGAAGCTAATCAATCTTCAGTTGTTGTTCAAGTAAGGCAAGGTGAGAGGCCATTAGCTTCTGAAAATAAATCTCTTGGTAAATTTAGGTTATCAGGAATACCGCCAGCACCTAGAGGAATACCACAAGTTCAGGTAGCATTTGATATTGATGCTAATGGACTTTTAGAAGTAAGTGCAACTGATAGAACAACTGGAAGAAAGCAAACAGTTACAATTTCTGGAGGCTCTAATTTAAATGAACAAGAAATTAATTCTATAATTGAAGAAGCGAAATCAAAAGCTAATGAAGATAGGAAGAGGAGATCTGTCATTGATAGAAAAAATAGTGCTTTAACACTTGTTGCACAGGCTGAGAGAAGGCTCAGGGATGCTTCTCTAGAATTTGGACCTTATGGGGCAGAAAGACAACAACGAGCTGTTGAATTAGCAATTCAGGATGTTGAAGAATATATAAATGATGATGATCCTCAAGAATTAGAAATCTCAGTAAGTGCTCTTCAAGAAGCATTATTTGGTTTAAACAGAAAATTTGCAGCAGAAAGAAAAACTGATAATAATCCATTACAGGGTATTAAAAATACATTTGGATCACTAAAAGATGAACTCTTTTCAGATGATTATTGGGATGATGATCCTTGGGATAATCAAATGAATAGAAATTATAGAAATTCGAGGTATGGTAATTCTAGGGATGATGATCCATGGGACAATGACTATTTCCTCTAAAAAAGACTATTTGTCGATTTTGGGTTTATCCCATGACTTCGACGATAAAGAACTTAAAAAAGCCTTTCGAAGAGAAGCAAGAAAATGGCATCCTGATTTGAATAAAAATGATCTAAATGCAGAAGAAAGATTTAAATTAATTAACGAAGCATACGAATACCTTCGTGATCCCAATAAAAGAGATAAAAGTTCGGATGTAAATATTCAGGACGATTACGAAAATAATAATTTCAAGACAGGTTTTCCTGATTTTCAAGATTATCTTGATTCATTATTTGGATATGAATACACCACTATGAATTACGAAGATTACAATAATGAAAAGTTTGAAGATGAATCCCTAAATATAAATAATGATGAATTCAACAATTATGAATACCCTACAACATCTCCAGAAGAACCACCCCCAGTTAAACTCCACCAAGATATTGAAACTATTATCGAATTAACTCCTGATGAGGCCTTAAGTGGAGCTTCAATTTTAATAGAACTTGAAGATCAAACTGTAGTCGAAGTTGATACACCTCCTTTCGCTGGAGATGGATGGAGATTAAGACTTGAGAATATCGCCAGAGGAGGAAAAGACCATTATCTACAGTTAAAAGTTCAAACGGAAAGTGGTCTAAGAATTGATGGTTTGCGAGTTCATTATAAATTAGAGTTATTTCCTCATGATGCTCTTCTTGGTTGTGCAGTAGAGGTTCCTACCCTTGATGGAAATGTCACACTTCAAGTACCTCCAAAATCATCTACCGGAAGAATGTTACGTTTGAAGGGTAGGGGTTTAACATTCGAAGATAATGTGGGTGATCAATATGTTGAAATCATGGTAGTTATACCTGCTGATATTAATGATGAAGAAATTGCTTTATATACAAGATTACAAGAATTATCACTTTCTGATTCTTAATCAAATATCATATAAAAAGAAAAATTGCTAATTATGAACATATTTGTTCTTTTATATAATTCAGGAACAGATAAAGAAGGCATTCATTCAATAGAACTTAAAGGAAGAACTATAGTTCTTATGTTTGAAGATAAAGACGATGCAACAAGATACTGCGGCTTACTTGAAGCTCAAGATTTCCCTCTACCATCAGTTGAAATGATCGACATAGAGGAAATTAAAGATTTTTGCATTAAATTAGATTATGAATTTAAATTAGTGGAAAAAAACTTTGTACCTAAAACAGCCGAAGATAGGTTACTCATTTCTCCACCTCAGAAGAACCTAGAAGTTGATGATTGGGGAGATGACACAAATAATAAAGATAAAATAGATATAAATACCATTAAGGAAAACCTTGAAAAGTTACTTTAAGGATTAAAATAAAAATAATTTAATAAATAAGTAAAAAATGTCGAAAGCATTATTTGAAACAGAAGTTGGGAAAATTAATATTGAATTTTTCTCAAAGGATGCGCCTAATACTGTTAATAACTTCAAGAAGTTAATAAGTGATGGTTTTTACGATGGTCTAGCTTTTCACAGAGTTATTCCTGGATTTATGGCTCAGGGTGGGTGCCCAAATACCCGTGATGGAGCATCTGGTATGCCTGGAACTGGAGGCCCTGGATATAATATTAAATGTGAAATCAATTCCAATAAACATCTAAAAGGCTCACTTTCTATGGCTCATGCAGGAAAGGATACAGGTGGTAGTCAGTTTTTCATAGTTTATGAACCACAGCCTCATCTCGATGGAGTTCATACTGTTTTTGGTAAGACAGAAGATATGGAAGTAGTTCTAAAGCTCACCAATGGTTCAAAAATTTTAAAGGCAACCCTAAAGTAGTAATTTAGCCTTCAAAAACGATACTAAATGTCTCTTTATCAAGATTAAATTTTCTTGTAGATGAATATAAGATTTCATTATTAATAGTAAATTTAGTATTGATTAGTTTGATGCTACTTGTTGGGTGTAATGCTTGTTCAATGTTTCTAGAAACAATAATTCCAATCTTTTTACTATTTTCATATTTGGATAAAAACTGAATAAATAATTCAATGTTCTTTATTTCTTCATCAGTAATGTTGGAATTTGTTCTATTTTGAGAATGTAAAATTCGCCACACTAGTTTTGGTCGATTCCAAAATGCCAATAATCTTGGAGTACTTTCCAGTTTAATATTAATATTTAGATCAGTACAGAATTTAATAACTTTATTTTTTATTGGAACTAGATCAATAGATTTATATTTTCCGTCAAGAAAAATTGATATAAATGGATCGATATTCCTGGAATTAGAATAATTTTCATCAATTAAGTGGCCTAGCTTTGTTTTTTTAACACTCAAATATTCTGCATTATTATCGTTTGGACAAATCACTAATGGAACTCTCTCAATAACTTCTATTCCATAACCACCTAAGCCAGCAATCTTTCTAGGATTGTTTGTCAGTAATTTTAATTTTTTAATCCCTAGATCTGTTAATATCTGTGCTCCAACTCCATAATTCCTGAGATCAGCTGGAAAACCTAATTTTTCATTAGCTTCTACAGTGTCTAATCCACCATCCTGTAAACTGTAAGCTTTTAATTTATTTATTAAACCAATACCTCTGCCTTCTTGCCTCAAGTAAACAACAACTCCCTCTTCCTCCTTTTCTATCCTTGATAATGCAGCCTCTAACTGGGGTCTACAATCACAACGTAAAGAACCAAAAGCATCACCAGTTAGGCATTCTGAATGCATTCGTACTAATACAGGCTCGCTTAATTTTGATGATTTTTGTTTAACTAATGCAACGTGCTCTGAGCCATCGAGTTCATTAATATATCCATAGGCTTTAAAATTACCAAAAATACTTGGAAGAACGGCATCAGATTTTCTAAAAACAAATCTCTCATTTTGAAACCGATAACTTATTAAGTCAGCTATTGATATTAATTTCATTCCCCACTGTTTTGCATACTCTTTAAGTTGTGGAAGTCTTGACATGGAACCGTCAGGATTTTGTATTTCACAAATCACCCCAGCGGGATATAGACCTGACATTGCAGCAATATCTACTGCTGCTTCAGTATGACCTGCCCTTTTTAAAACTCCACCTTTTTTAGCTCTTAATGGGAAAATATGTCCTGGCCTTCTTAAGTCTTCAGGTTTTGTATTTGGGTTTATAGCGACTTGAATTGTCTTAGCCCTGTCTTCAGCTGAAATTCCAGTTGAAACATTATTTTCAGGTCCAGCATCAATTGATATTGTAAAAGCTGTTTGATTTTCATCTGTATTTCTATCCACCATTAATGGTAAATCTAAAGAGTCAAGTTTTTCACCTTGCATAGCTAGGCATATAAGACCACGTCCCTCAGTAGCCATAAAATTAATTTGCTGAGGAGTTGCAAACTGAGCAGCACAAATTAAATCTCCTTCATTTTCTCTTCTTTCATCATCTACCACAATTATGCATTCACCATTCCTTATCGCTGCCAACGCATCGCTGATAGGATCAAATTCAATTTTAAAAGATTCATTTATATCCAAAATTGTTCCATTATTTGATTTGGGACTTGTTTCTTTCATTATTCCTATCAATATAGAAAAATAGTGTTTTAGTTACTTTAAATTCAACACTTTACAATCCTATCTCAAATTCTGCCAATTCAAAGAAATGAATGTTGCAATAGTAGGTGCTACAGGTTACGGCGGTATTCAAGCGGTAAATCTTTTAAAAAATAATAAAAACTACAAAATTTCATTTTTAGGAGGGAATAAAACATCTGGATCAAAGTGGAATGATAATTTCCCTTTTATTTATCTAGATAATGATCCTTATATACAAGAAATTTCAGTAGAGAAAATTTCAAAAAATGCAGATTTTGCTTTGCTTTGCTTACCAAATGGCCTATCTTCAACTTTGACAAGGAAATTATTAGATAAAGGAGTTAAAGTTATTGATTTATCTGCTGATTACAGATATAGGTCCTTAGATGAATGGAAAAAAGTATATTCCAAAGAAGCTGCTATTTATAAAAGGAATGATGATGATTTATGTAAAGAGGCAGTCTATGGTCTTCCTGAAATAAATAAAGAAGCCATTTCAAAAGGAAGATTAATTGCATGTCCCGGTTGTTATCCAACATCTGCTCTTATTCCACTGGCTCCTTATCTTACGCAAGGAATTATTGAAAATGAAGGTATAGTAATTGATTCTAAAAGCGGAACTTCTGGAGGTGGTCGAGAACCAAACCAAAAGCTACTCTTATCAGAATGTGGAGAAGGTCTATCAGCATATGGATTGATAAATCATAGACATACCTCAGAGATCGAGCAAATAGCATCTTTAATTTCTGGAAATAAAATTGAACTACTTTTTACTCCTCACCTGGTTCCAATTTCAAGGGGTATGCATTCGACTATATATGGGAGATTAAGAGATCCAGGATTAACTTCTGATGATTGCAGAATCCTTTTGGATAATTATTATAGAAATTTCAAAAATATAAAAGTCTTACCAGTAGATACATTCCCATCAACAAAATGGGTTAAAAATACCAACCAAATTTTCCTTTCTGTTAAAGTAGATATTCGAAATGGAAGGATTATTATTTTATCTGTAATTGATAATTTGTTAAAAGGACAAACTGGGCAAGCAATTCAAAATTTAAATATAATGAGTGGATTTTCAATGGATGACAGTCTTGATTTAACTAATAATTTTCCATAAAATTACTTCTTATCAAAAAACCAGCATGAGAAATTGATTGAGGTAAAATTTTATGTTCAAGTATTTGTATTTTTTTAGAAAGAGTTTCAATATTGTCATCATTTAAAATCGACAATGCGGCTTGAATTATAAGTGATCCACTATCTACCTGTTCCTCAACAAAATGTACTGAACAACCAGTTATTTTTGAAGCATTTAATAAAGCGTCCTTTATTGCCGAACCACCTTTATATGCAGGAAGTAATGATGGGTGAATATTTATAATTTTATTCTTAAATTTACTAATAAAATATGGAGTTACTATTTTCATCCAGCCAGCCATTACAACAAGTTCAACATCGTAATTAATTAAAGTATTTATAATTTCTAATTCAAATAAATCTTTTTGCGTAAAACATTTATCTATTATAATTTTAAAAGGTATTTCTGCCTTTTCCGCTCTTTTTATACAACCTGCATCTTCTTTGTTAGTTATAAGAACTTTTATTTCTATATCTAATTCCCCTTTTTCTGAAAGATTAATTAACTCCTGAAAGTTTGTACCTTTCCCAGAAGCTAGTACCCCAATTTTTAATTTTGGTGAAAATCTTCTAAATTCAGAAATCTCAGGTGAAATTATGTAATTAAATGATTTATCCAAAGGTTTTTGTTTTATCCAATGATAAATTCATATGAAATAAAAAAAACCCTGTATTTTAATTGTTTATATTCAAAAACATATTTTTTTAAAATAGAAATTTAAACAAATTTAAATGATTTAAATCTAAGTACTATTCGTATAGATATAATTAAGAAATAAATAAAGAAACTAATATATAAAATGAATGGAGATTTAAACTCTTGGGATAAATTTTGTAATTATCTTTGGTTTGATAAAAAATTAAATATTTGGTTAGACATAAGCAAAATTAATTTCACAAATGAAGAGATAAATATTTTAGAAGACAAATTTATAGATGTTTTTTTATCAACAAAAGAACTAGAAAATGGTGCAATCTCAAATATTGATGAAAATAGACAAGTTGGGCATTACTGGCTGAGGAATCCCGCAATTTCTCCATCTTCCAAAATAGGTGAGGAGATTAGTGCAGATATTGATGATATTTCTGAATTTGGTAAACAAATTTTAAACGGAAATATTAAGAATAAGCATAATCAGAACTATACTGATGTTCTATGGATAGGAATTGGTGGAAGTGGGTTAGGACCATTACTTATTACAGAGTCACTTCAGAAGTGCTCTAAAGGATTAAATTTTTCTTATATCGATAATGTTGATCCTTTTTTAATTAGCGAAAAGTTAGAAGAATTATCTGAAAAATTATCCACAACATTGTTTGTAGTAGTAAGCAAATCAGGTGGTACTCCTGAACCTAGAATTGCAATGGAAATTATTAAAAGTCATTGTGAAAAAAATTCTCTTGAATGGAATTCTAATGCTATAGCTATAACTATGAAAGATAGTAAGTTATTTAAAAAAGCCACTTCTGAAAATTGGTTAAAAATATTTAATTTACAAGATTGGGTTGGAGGAAGAACTAGTATTACAAGCTCTGTTGGATTACTTCCTTTGGCTCTTATTAATGAAAACATATTTGAATTTATTAGAGGTGCATCATTAATGGATGAGGTAACTCGCTCAGTTGACTTTAAAAATAATCCCGCAGCATTATTGTCATCTGCATGGTATTTAACTGGGGATGGCCTTGGAAAAAGAGATATGGTCGTTTTACCTTATAGAGATAGGTTACAGGTATTTAGTAAATATCTTCAGCAATTAGTAATGGAATCATTAGGTAAGAAATTAAATAGGAATGGTGAAGTAGTTAATCAAGGTATTTCCGTTTTTGGTAATAAAGGATCTACAGATCAACATGCTTATGTTCAGCAACTTAGAGATGGTATTGATAACTTCTTTTGTATTTTTATAGAATTATTAGATACTCCTTCGACTAATATTTTTGATGATAAAGAGAATCCTAAAGAATATCTTTCTGGTTTTTTGCAAGGAACCAGATCCGCACTTTCTAGTGAAAACAGACAAAGTATTACAATCACATTAGGAGAATTAAATTGTTTTTCACTAGGTGCCTTAATCGCTTTATTTGAGAGGGCCGTATCCTTCTACGCTGAATTAGTCAATATAAATGCATATGATCAACCTGGAGTTGAAGCTGGAAAGAAAGCAGCTGCAAATATTATTGAGTATCAACAAAAAGTAAGTAATTTATTAGACCAAGGAGGAGAATATTCTATAAATGACATAACATCATTATTAGATAATTCAGTAAGTGAGTCTATATTTTTCATACTCCGTGAAATGTGTTTTGGTAATGATGATTATTTAGTTAAGGGGGATTGGTCAAATCCAAATTCATTAGTTATTCAAAAAACAAATCCTTAAACAACAATATTCATAATTTTCCCTTTAACTATAATTATTTTTCGTATTTCCTTATCTTGAGTCCATTTTAATATGTTAGGTCTTTTAAGACTTAATTCCTTAATTTGATCTTCATCCATTTCATTATTAATATTTATTTTGTCTCTAACTTTTCCATTAACTTGTATTACTAGTTCATAGGAGTCTTCTTTTAGTGCTTCGGCATTAAATGAAGGCCAGTGTTCTAAATGAACAGAATTTTTGAATCCTATTAGATGCCATATTTCTTCTGCAATATGAGGAGCAAATGGAGCTAACAAAATACTAAATGTTTTTAAAGCATCTTTTTTTAAATTATTGTTTACGTCATTAATCGAATTAGATAATGAATTATAAAACTTCATTAGTTCTGAGATGGCTGTATTAAATTGATTATTTATGATGTCATTTGAAATTTCTTTTATTGCAATATTCATTGACTTTTTTAAAGCTTTTTCTTTATCTGGATAGGACTTATTTTTACTAATTATATCTTTTTCGAAATTTATATATAGCTTCCAAATTCTGCTTAAAAATCTAAATTGTCCTTCAACATCTGTATCTCCCCATTCCAAGTCTTTTTCTGGTGGTGCTTTAAATAATATAAACATTCTTGCTGTATCTGCTCCATATTTTTTAATTACAGATTCTGGGTCTATTCCATTATATTTTGATTTGGACATCTTCTCAAAAAGAACTTCAAGTTTAGTATTGTCAATTGGATCTTTAGGATTTGATAGGTCCTTAATATCCGAGGGAGAAACATATTTACCAGTTTTATTGTTTTTATAGGCTGCGGCCTGAACCATTCCTTGAGTTAATAGCTTATTAAATGGTTCATCAATTTCAAATAGTTCATTATCTCGAAGGGCTTTAGTGAAGAATCTTGCATATAACAAATGCAAAATTGCATGCTCTACTCCTCCAACATATTGATCTACAGGTAACCACTTATTAATTTCAAGCTTTTCAAATGGCTTAGTTGAACATTTTGACGATGGATATCTTAAAAAATACCATGAGGAACACATGAAAGTGTCCATAGTATCAGTTTCTTTTCTTGCAGCTGCTCCACATTTTGGACATGTTGTATTGATCCAGTTATTATTATCACCTAGAGCATTAATCTTATTAGCAGAGATTTCTATATCTTTAGGTAAGGAAACAGGCAATTCTGTTTGTTTTAAAGGAACAGAGCCACACTTTTTACAATTAACTATTGGTATTGGGCATCCCCAATATCTTTGTCTAGATATTAACCAATCTCTTAGACGATATTGAATCTTATTTTTAGCCCATCCTTTATTTACTCCGTCCTCTGAAATTTTTAATTTAGCAATATTATTTTCTAGACCATCATATTGATTAGAATTAATAAGATATCCATTTTCAACATAAGCATTATCAATCTCAGGATATGGTTCACTTTTTTCTTTTATTATTACCTGTTTAATATCAATATTCTTATTCTTAGCAAATTCAAAATCCCTTAGATCATGAGCAGGAACTCCCATAACTGCCCCTGTACCATATTCATCAAGAACATAACTTGCCACCCAAATAGGGATAGGTTCAGAGTTTACTGGATTTATCGCTATTAAACTTGTTTTTATACCTATTTTTTCAAATTCCTTATTTTTATTATTATTTAAATATTGTTTTAGTTTTTCTATATCTCTTAAGATTGCTTGATCAGAAATATTTTTAATTAATGAATGATTAACAGAAATTGCTAAATAGGTAACTCCAAATAAAGTATCTGGTCTTGTAGTGAAAACAGTTATTTTGTCTTCTGGACTGGTATTAATTTTGAAATTAATATTTGTACCAATTGACTTTCCAATCCAATTATCTTGCATTATTTTTACTCTTTCTGGCCAATTATCTAATTTCTCTAAATCCTTTAATAACTCATCTGCATAGTTAGTAATTCTTAAAAACCATTGCTTTAATAATTTCTTTTCTACTATTGCTCCAGATCTCCAAGATTTACCCTCCGAGTCAACTTGTTCATTCGCTAAGACTGTATTATCTATAGGATCCCAATTAACTTCTGATTCCTTTTGATATACAAGACCTGCCTTGTGTAACTCTAAAAATAGATATTGCGTCCATACATAATAGTTTTCATCACAGGTTGCAAATTCCTTATCCCAATCAACTGATAGTCCTAAAAGCTTTAATTGTGACTTCATATGAGAAATATTTTTTTTAGTCCATACGCTAGGACTAATTCCTCTTTCAATCGCAGCATTCTCCGCAGGCAAACCAAATGCATCCCAACCCATTGGATGTAAAACAGATTTTCCCTTAAACCTTTGAAAACGAGCTATTAAGTCTGTAATTACATAATTCCTAACATGTCCCATATGAAGATTACCTGATGGGTAGGGGAACATTGATAAGGCATAAAATTTTTCGCTATTCTCAGTTAATTCATCGGTTTTATATAAATTGTTCTCTGTCCATATTGACTGCCATTTTTTTTCTATTTCAGATGGATTATATAAATTGGTATCAGCATCATATTGTTTATCTGGAGAAATCACTTAATTTTTATTTATTAAATTATTATTTTAATATCCATTGTATAAAATAGAAATAGATTGTTAATAAGGAATAATTTATAATTAAAATTTAAAAATATATTATCTACAAATGAAAAATATAAATTTTGAAAAATATCAAGGTAATGGAAATGATTTCATAGTAATTGATTCCAGAGGAAATGATTTATATAAAAAATACAAGACAAATAAATTTTTTGATATAAAAAAAATTTGTAATAGGCAATTTGGTATTGGAGCAGATGGTGTGATTTTTATAGAAGAACCTAATAAAGGTAATTATGCAAAAATGATAATCTTTAATTCTGATGGTTCTGAAGCACAAATGTGTGGAAATGGAATTAGATGTTTAGTTGAGTATCTCCATTTAAATGATTCAATTAAAAATAAAAATATTGAATATAAAATTGAGACCAAGGCAGGTTTAAAAATTGCAAAATACATAAATGATGAAATTACAGTAAAAATGGGGATTCCAATTTTAGATAGCCAAAATATTCCAACAACAATTGAAAAAAAAATCAATTCAGTTCCTTCACATGATTTTATTGAGAAAAATTTTAACAATAAAGGTTATGCAGTAGGAATGGGAAATCCTCATTTAATATTCTTTGTACAAGACTTAGAGTCAATTTCTCTTTCTAGACTTGGTCCTATATTTGAAAAAAATGTATTATTTCCAGAAAAAACTAATGTTCATTTTTGTCAAATCATAAATAGAAATAATATCAAAGTAAAAGTATGGGAAAGAGGAGCAGGACCAACCTTAGCCTGTGGAACAGGAGCTTGTGCTATTCATGTAGCAGCCTACAAATTAGGCCTTTGTAATTCTGAAACCATAGTAGCTTTACCAGGAGGTAATCTTAAGATTGATTGGTCAAAAGAGGATTGTGAAGTGATGATGACTGGTAATGCTAAAAAGGTTTTCTCAGGATCAATATTAGTAAATTAATGGAAAATAATTTTATCTATTTAGATAATGCATCTACAACTCCATTATCTGAGAATGTTTTAAATATAATAAATTCAACTTATAGGACTTATTGGCATAATCCATCATCCACACATGACCAAGGTATAAAATGCTCTACATATCTTGAAAAAATTAGATCTAAAACTGCTGATATATTTGATGCAGAACCAGAGGATATAATTTTTACATCTGGATCTTCAGAGTCGACAAATATTGTATTTAGTAATATACATGAGAAATTTAAAAATGGTAGAGTTGTTATTTCAAATGTTGAACATCAGGCAACAACTATATGTGCAAACAAACTAAGAAAACAAAGCTGGGATATATGTGAATGGACCGTTAATAAAGATGGAATTTTAAATATTTCTAATATTGATAAAACGTTAACTAAAGAAACTAAGCTTGCATCAATTATTTGGGGACAAAGTGAAATTGGGACAATACAACCTGTTCAATTTATAGGTTCAAAATGTGAAGAATTAAATATAATGTTTCATTTAGATGGAACTCAAATATTAAGTAATGGAATATTCAGTTGGAAAGATCTTAAATGTGACTTTTTAAGTTTATCTGCTCATAAATTTGGAGGTCCAAAAGGTATCGGTATTCTTTTGACAAAAGAAAATTCTAGACAAATTTTAAAAAATAAAGATATATCACTTACTCAGGAATATTCAATTAGACAAGGTACACAAGCTTTGCCATTAATCGCGGGAATGCATGAATCATTAAAGAATATTCAAGGAAAAATAAAATTATATGATTACATAACTGAATTCCCTTCAAATAATATTAATAAACTTAAAAATTATTTTTTTCAAAAAATTAAGGATAATAATCATATAAAGATCACGGGCAGTATTAAACACAGGCTTCCAAATCATATTTCATTTTTACTATATAACAAAAGATTTGTGCCTATAAGGGCCTACAAGATTGTTAATTTCATGTCAGAAAACAATATAGCAATAAGTAGTGGAAGTGCATGTTCAAGCTCATCTGAGAAACCAAGCTCAACACTTAAAAATATTGGTTTTAAAGATGATGAACTATATTCAAATATTCGTGTTACTTTAGGTTCAATAAACAATAAGTCAGAAATAGATAAATTTTTAGAACTTATTCAAATATGTATTGACAAATTTTAATGGAAACTAATTACAGACTACCAAAAGATTTAAATGAATCTCTTAAAAATATGGAGGATGCAATTATTCCAAGTTTATTAGATTCAAATAAAAGATTTACTATAGAATTTAATTTTGAAGGGTTAAAATTTAACAGAATTGGAATAACTATTTACAAGATATTAGCTAAAAATAATAATGTATTCATAACATTTGCTGATCAAGGGGCAGTGGCTTTGGCTCAAAGAGATTATCCAGAAATCAAAGATAAAATCTTTACCTTTAAATCATTTAATGAATCAAATAATATAAGTAATATTGATAGTGCCATGATATCGATGGTCCCTCAACCTTATGATTTCGATTCATTTGAACCTATGTCTGATAATTATCAAGGAACTCATTATTCATTAAATCCAAAATTTGAAGATGCGAATATTGGTATAGGGAGTGTTATTAGAGAGAGGCGTAAAAGCTTTGTTAAAACTTGGAAAAATATTTATTTTATTCAGCCTTTAAATCAAGCAGCTCTTATGCATATTTTTCCAAATAACTGGTTACTTTTCAAAGAAGAAAACAAAAAATATGGAGTAAAAAAAGAATTTGAAATTAAACCCGATAATGAATCTATTTTTTTGAATTTATAGTTTGAATGTGATAAAAAAAATTTATTCATTTTTCCTAATTATTCTTGTATTAGTAACATGTCCTTTATTAATAAGATATTTACTAATAAATCAAAAAATAAGTGTTCTAAATAGTATTTATTTTAATTTTCCTGGAATAATTACTAAAAAAAAAACATGTCCTACGTATGATGC
>QCNH01000022.1 GCA_003213275.1 Prochlorococcus sp. AG-424-M03
ATCAAGACGCACTTAATGCTATCGATTTAATAACGAACGAAAAAGATAGAGCCGAAAATATTATGATTGTTGACCTAATAAGAAATGATTTAAGTAAAGTTTGCGAAACAGGAAGTATTATGGTGCCAGAAATACTAAAACTTGAAAGTTTCTTAAAAGTTCATCATCTAACTTCAGTAATCAGAGGCAAATTAAAAAAAGACAAGAACTGGATTGATTTACTAAAAGCTTGTTGGCCTGGGGGCTCTATAACTGGAGCACCTAAATTAAGATCATGCCAAAGACTTTTTGAATTAGAAGAATGTGAACGCGGACCATACTGTGGCTCATTTTTGAAGCTTGACTGGAATGGAGAGTTTGACAGCAATATACTAATAAGATCATTTTTAATTAAAGACAAAAAAATCAATATTTTTGCTGGTTGCGGAATAGTTATTGACTCAAACCTTGAAGAGGAAACTGATGAACTAAAGTGGAAACTTTTACCGTTAATTGATTCACTAAAATGATTGAAACATTAGGCTGGCACAAGGATCAATGGTTGGATATTGATAGAATATTTATTGCTGCTAATAATAGGGGATTAAAATTTGCTGATGGTATATTTGAAACCATTTTAATAAAAGAAAACAAACCTATTCTTTTTGATGAACATCTGAAAAGATTAGAAAAAAGTAGCAAGATTTTAAATATTAATCTCAAAATAAATAAATTAACTTTAAGACAACTTATTAATGATGGAATTAAAAAGTTATCGCTTAAAAATGATCAATTTGCTTCAGTAAGAATAAACTATAGTCGAGGAACTAATGAAGGCCGAACACTAACAATTGATAGCACTTCAGAGACAAAAGATTTGGATAATTTATGGCTTGAGTTCTATAGAATCAAACCAAATTTTAATCCGATAAGCGTTTGCATTAGTCAAACGGAAAAAATAAATGAATTCAGTCTTATAAGTAAATGCAAAACATTTTCGTATAATCAGGCAATACAAGTTTTGACAGAAGCTAATGAAAAATCATTTGATGATTCTATCCTTTTGAATACGTCAGGTGAACTTTGTTGTGGAAGTACATTTAATCTTCTAATTAAAAGAAATAATCAATGGATAACTCCTAGAAAAGAGAGCGGCTGTTTAGAAGGGATTATGGTTTCTGAAGCTTTAAAATTGAAAATTGTAAAAGAAGAATTAATTCCTCCAGAATTTCAAAATGATGACATAATAGTTGCAATTAATAGCTTATCTTGCAGACAAATTAATCAAGTTAATGATTTAAAACTTAAACCTAAATTCAATCCAATTTACTTTTGGGATTTATTATATAGTTGAACTTTATTAATATCTGGTAAATAGACATCAGATACTTTAGTTATAGTATTATTAGCCTTAAATTCAACAATTTTTCCAATAATGATAATTGATGGAGCTAAAAATTCTTTATCTTTGATTTTATCTGGAAGATTATCTAATTTCTCTATCAAACATTTTTGATTTTTTAAAGTAGCTTCTTGAATAACAGCGCATTTAGTACTCCTATCTAAACCACCTAGAATTAATTCTTCCACAATAAATTCAATATTTTTTATACCCATAAAAATTACTAAGCTATCTGATGATTTAGCTAAATCTCTCCAATTCACTGTCTTTTTTCCCTTATCTACACGCTCATGTCCAGTGACAAAAGTTACGGAACTCGCAGCATCTCTATGGGTTAGTGGAATACCAAAATATGTGGGGGCAGCTATCCCAGAAGTAATACCAGGAACGATTTCAACTGAAATTCCATTTTTTTCTAAAATCGATACCTCTTCACCACCTCTAGAAAAAACGAATGGATCTCCCCCTTTAAGCCTTACAACATTTTTGCCTTCTTTTGCTAATTTCAAAATAAGATCATTAGTTTCAGCCTGAGGTACAGAACACTTCCCAGCTCTTTTGCCTACATGGAAAATTTCTGTATTTTTTCCTGCCTCTTTTGTTATTTCATCCGGGATTAAAGCATCATGAACTAATGCATCACAATTTTTTATTAGGCGTAAAGCTTTAAGAGTCAAAAGCTCAGGGTCGCCAGGACCTGCTCCAACTAAATAAACAATGCCAGGCACAATAATCTCCATTAACAAGTATGGTAGTAAAAGTTAATCGCAATGAGGGTAAATATTGTGAAAGAAAGTTTATTAAAACCAAATAAAAAATTTACTCTCCTTAGTGCGTTTATCACTCTTCTAAATGATCGTTTAAGTGAAAGTATACTGTTACCCATATTACCCTCTTTTGTTTTACTTTTTGACTCTAAAGCAAGTACATATGGTTTATTATCATGCACTTACCAATTAGCTCAATTTACAGCTTCTCCTTTTATAGGACTTATGAGTGATAGATATGGAAGAAGACCTGTCACTCTTTTTTGCATTACTGGTTCAGTAATAGGAATAGCAATATTATCTTTTACGGTTCTTTTTAATTGGTCAAATTCAATAGCTTCTATCCCGCTATTTTTATTATTCCTAGCAAGACTAATTGACGGGTTAAGTGGAGGAACTGCAGCAACTGCAACAACTATTCTTGCAGATATTTCAAGCCCTGAAAAAAGAGCAAAAACATTTGGTCTTATTGGTGTAGCTTTTGGTTTAAGTTTTTTCTTGGGCAATATTTTCGTTGTAATTTTTGCAAAAAATACAAATAATAATTTTATTATTCCAGTTTTAATAGCCTCAATCATTCCAATAATAAATTTTCTCCTTGTATTCTTTTACTTACCAGAAACAAAACCTAATAATGCATCAAATAAATCAAAACCTATTTTTAAAAACCCTTTAAAAGAACTATTTACAGTTTTCAAAGAAGAAAAGATTAAAAAATTATCCTTCGCTTTTTTTATTTACTTTATTGCATTTACTGGATTGACCAATATCCTAATATTTTTCCTTCAAGAATCTTTAAACTGGACAACCAAAGCATCAAGTGGAACTCTTGTTGTAGTTGGAATTATTGCCATTATTGTCCAAGGAGGACTTATTGGTCCTCTCGTGAAACAATTTGGAGAAATGAGATTAACACTTATAGGATCAGGCTTCATCCTTGTAGCATGTTCACTTTTAATAACTGCACCAAAAGAAAACGCCACAATTAATATTTATTCAGCTGTTTCATTTTTAGCCATTGGGGCCGGTTTAATTACGCCAACCTTAAGAGCTCTAATATCAAAGAAATTAGACGTTGATAAACAAGGCTCAATTCTGAGTAACCTTCAGGGTCTTCAAAGCCTTGGGGGGGGTTTTAGGAATAGCAATGGCTGGTAGGGTTTATGATAGCTTTGGTCCTAAATCACCGTTTATTGCTGGTTCCATTATCTTGATTTTCATGATATACCTTATTGCAGAGAGTAAAAAAAATAATTCTATTTATGATCAAAAATCAAAAGTTTTTTAATGAAAAACCAGGCAGATATTTTTATTAATAGAGAATTAAGTTGGATTGAATTCAATAAAAGAGTACTCCTAACTGGTATGAGAAAAGAGTACAAAATCCTAGATAAAGTAAAATTTTGCTCAATTTTCAGTAATAATCTTGATGAATTCTTTATGGTAAGAGTAGCATCCTTAAAGGCTCAAGTTGAGGCAGGAATTACCAAAAAAAGTATTGATGGACTCAGCCCCAAAGAGCAATTAGCAGAAATCAACAAAGAAGTAAAAAATTTAACTACTATTCAAGAAAAATTTGTCAATCATGAATTAAGAAATGAACTGAAAAAAGAAGGCGTAATTTTAAAAAAATATAAGGATCTAAGCGAAACCCAAAAAAATTGGTGTGATAACTTCTTTACTTCATCTATATTTCCTTTATTAACTCCATTAGTTGTTGATCCTGCGCATCCATTCCCATTTATAAGTAATTTAAGTCTAAACTTGGCAGCCTTAATAAAGGATGGGGAAGATTCTAAAGATCAGTTTGTAAGAATAAAAATACCAACAAAAAATATAAACCGATTTATACAAATCCCTAATGAAATAATTCAAATTAATAATGAAGGTTCTCACTATTTCATCAGTGTTGAAGATTTGATTGGGAATAATATAAATGCTTTATTTAAAGGAATGGAATGTATAAATTACTCTTTTTTTAGAGTGACAAGGGATGCAGATTTAGAATTAAAAGAACTTGAGGCTGATGATCTCCTTTTGGCAGTTGAACAAAGTTTGCAGAAGAGAAGATTAGGTGGAGACGTAGTTAGATTAGAAGTTGAATCGGATATACCTGAAAACATCCTAAAATTACTAATTGAAAGTATCTCAATACAAGAAGAATATATATACTTTTGCAAAAGTTTATTAGGACTTGATGATTTAAATCAACTTACAAAAATCAATAGAGATGATTTAAAAGAAAATCTGCTAATTGGGAGAACTCACCCGCAATTACAAAATTTAGATTCTCCTGCAAACAAGAACTTCAATTCTATTTTCAAGATACTTAGGAAAAAAAATATTCTTCTTCATCATCCATACAACTTATTTAGAACTTCAGTTGAAGAATTTATAAACAAAGCCGCTGATGATCCACTTGTGATGGCTATAAAAATAACCTTATATCGAGTTTCAAAGGATTCGCCTATTATCGCAGCTTTAATGAGAGCTGCAGAAAATGGGAAAGAAGTAATGACTCTTGTTGAACTAAAAGCAAGATTTGATGAAGATAATAATATTCAATGGGCAAAACAACTTGAACAGGCTGGAATTCATGTTGTATATGGAATTATAGGGTTTAAAACACATACAAAAATAGCTTTAATAGTTCGAAAAGAAAAAGGACGATTAAGAAATTATTTCCATATTGGAACAGGAAATTATAACTCTAATACTTCAAGGTTTTATACAGATTTAGGATTACTTTCAACAGATCCAGATATTGCATCTGATTTACTTGAGTTATTTAATTACTTATCAGGTTTTTCTAAACAAAAACGTTATAAAAAATTATTAGTATCTCCATCATCAATGAGAGAGAAATTTATATTTCTCATAAAGAGAGAAATAAACAATGCTGAGGGAGGTAAAAAAGCTGAAATAATTGCAAAAATGAATTCTTTAGTAGACCCAGAAATAATCAAACTTCTTTATTTAGCTTCTAATGCAGGAGTAAAGATTACTCTCATCGTAAGAGGCATTTGTTGCTTATATCCCCAAAGAAAAAATTTAAGTGAAAATATTAAAGTTAAAAGCATTATTGGACATTTTCTTGAACATTCAAGAATTTTTTGGTTTTGTAACAACAACGATCACGAAGTTTTTATTGGAAGTGCAGATTGGATGAGAAGAAACCTTGATAGAAGGATAGAGGCTGTTACTCCGATAGAAGATAATGAATTAAAAAATAAAATATACTCGCTTTTGCAAACATACATTAAAGATGATTACTTTTCTTGGATAATGAAAGAGGATGGTTCTTACACAAAATATGAATTAGATTCAGCAGATAATCGATCACAAATTGACCTCATAGAAAAAAGTACACAATATTGATTTTTATAACATTTAACAAAATACTTAATATTTTAAATTTTTTTTTATTTTTAAAAAACCCTTTCATATCAAAAGATTTCAAGAAATTGACATAAAAAAAGAGTTTTTTGTCTTTAAAGTTTCAACGTAAAAGTAGTTTTTATTTCAATTTCAGTGCTAGCTTTTTAAAAAATCCATTATTAGGAGGCCAGGGTGATGGGGATCCCTCTGGAATCTGTAAAGAGCTCTTCAGATGAGAATTTTGATGAGCCAAGATTACCAAACACTGCGGGCAAGGCTCGTAAAACAAAATCCAGTCTAACTTCAAAACAAAGCCAAAAAAAATCTGGAAGACTAGCTTCTGATTCTATTGGTTATTACTTAAGTAGCATTGGCAGAGTACCTCTTCTAACTCCAGCAGAGGAAATAGAGTTGGCTCATCATGTTCAAAACATGAAAAAATTGCTACAAATTCCTGAAACTGATAGAACAAAACGCAATCTTTACCAAATCAAGATTGGCAAAAGAGCTAGAGATAGAATGATGGCAGCTAATCTAAGACTAGTTGTTTCCGTTGCAAAAAAATACCAGAACCAAGGGCTAGAATTATTAGACCTTGTCCAAGAAGGAGCTATTGGCCTAGAAAGAGCTGTAGATAAATTTGATCCAGCTATGGGATATAAATTTTCAACTTATGCTTACTGGTGGATTAGGCAAGGAATGACGAGGGCTATTGACAACAGTGCAAGAACAATCCGTTTGCCAATTCACATAAGTGAAAAACTATCAAAAATGAGACGAGTTTCTAGAGAATTATCACATAAATTTGGTAGACAACCTACTAGATTGGAGATGGCAACTGAGATGGGAATTGATCAAAAAGATTTAGAAGATTTAATTTCTCAAAGTGCTCCTTGTGCCTCTCTCGATGCTCATGCTAGAGGAGAAGAAGACCGAAGCACTCTAGGCGAACTTATACCTGATCCAAACTGTGAGGAGCCTATGGAGGGAATGGATAGAACCATACAAAAAGAACATTTAGGAACTTGGCTTGCTCAATTAAATGAAAGAGAACAAAAAATCATGAAGCTCAGATTTGGCCTAGATGGCGAAGAACCATTAACACTGGCAGAAATAGGAAGACAAATTAATGTTTCACGAGAAAGAGTAAGGCAACTAGAAGCAAAAGCAATATTAAAACTTAGAGTAATGACAACTCATCAAAAAGCAGCTTAATCAAATTGATAAAATTTGCGATAATTTTATTATATTTATTTTCAATTTTTTTAATATCAACAGTTTTTAAAAAAATTAATGAAGATAGCAACGAAATTGTCAGAAAAATAATACATATTGGAATAGGACCTTTAATTCCAATTGCACAATTTTTAAAAATTGATCAAAATTCTGCTCTAATTTTTACAGGAATTATTTCACTAATGGTTCTAATCAATTACAGCTATAAATTATTTCCAACAATTGAAGATATTGAGAGAAAAAGCTATGGAACATTATTTTATTGTCTTAGTTTATTTATTTTAATTTATCTTTTCTGGGATAAAGATCCATATGCATTAATTACTGGATTTTTTATAATGACTTTTGGAGATGGATTAGCTGGTTTAATAGGTAAAAGTTTTAACTCTATGAGTTGGATTTTTTTTAAACAAAAAAAATCTTTATTTGGTACTTTTACAATGTTTTTAACAAGCTTGATAGTAGTTTGTTCAATAGGATATAGCCAACAAAATAGTTTTAATTTAAATTATTTTACAATAGCTTTTTTGGCCACTATTCTTGAACAATTTAGTGTTTTAGGAATAGATAACTTCATTGTTCCAATCGCATCAGCGTTATGTTTTAATTTTTTTATAACTAATTAACGGAACTATACAAAATAGCGAGTAATTCTTTTGTTGTTTCTATATCTATGCATGCATCTGTAATACTTCTACCAAACTCTAGATCTTCTTTTTTTACAAGTTTTTGATTACCTTCCTTTAAATGACTTTCAAGCATAACTCCTAAAATATTTTTTTCACCATTACTTATTTGAGTAGCTACATTCTTTAGAACTTCAGACTGTTTTCGGAAGTCTTTGTTCGAATTTCCATGACTACAATCAATCATCACTTTATGAGGAAGATTAGATTGCTTTAATTCAGCTGAAATTCTTTGAACATGTTGACTTTCAAAATTTGGGCCTTTTGAGCCGCCTCTTAAAACTATATGGCCATCAGGATTTCCGGTAGTATTAACAATAGAGGCCATTCCATTAGCATTTACACCTAAGAAATGATGCGATTTCGAAGCTGACTGCATTGCATTTATTGCAGTATTAAATGAACCATCCGTTCCATTTTTAAAGCCAATAGGCATTGATAATCCTGATGCCATTTCCCTATGAGTTTGGCTTTCAGTAGTCCTTGCACCTATAGCTGTCCAACTTATCAAATCAGCAATATATTGAGGAACGATTGGATCTAATAACTCTGTAGCAGAAGGAATTCCACGAGTTGCAAGATATGAAAGCAAGCTTCTAGCTCTTCTTAAACCAGTATTTATATCATAAGAGTCATCTAGATGAGGATCATTAATAAGTCCTTTCCAGCCAATAGTTGTTCTTGGTTTTTCAAAATATACTCTCATAACTATTTCTAGTTTATCTTTATAAAGATCTCGAAAATTTTGAACATATTTTGAATATTCCTTTGCAGCCTCCAGATCGTGAATTGAACATGGACCAACAATAACTAAAAGTTTGCGATCATTATCATGCAAAATATTTTGTATCGATCTTCTTGCTTTGACTACTGTATTAGCAGAGGTGTTATCTAAAGGTATATCATTATGTAATCTGCTTGGGGGTATTAATGGACGTGTTTCAACAACATGTAAATCTGATGTCTTTTCTAAGGCATAATTATTTGAAGATGTCGTCATTGATTAATTAAGAAGTTTGAATATTTAAAAAAGCATTTATGAATACTCTCCTTTTCAATATTAAAAATAACAATAGATTAGGCATTAAACCTTACTAATGAAGAATTTGGAAACATTGCTAAAAGATTATGCAGCTCATGTAGCTGAAAGAGCTACCAAAGGAATACCGCCTTTAGCTTTAAATGCTGAGCAAACAAATTGTATTACTAAATTACTTGAACAAGATGATAATTACGATTCATCATATTTAGTTGATTTATTAATAAATAGAGTACCACCAGGCGTTGATGAAGCTGCTTATGTAAAAGCAAGCTGGCTAACTGCTATTGTTAATTGCGAAAAATATTGCAAATCAATAAACTCTGAAAAAGCAATCGAAATACTAGGGACAATGATAGGCGGATATAATGTAAATTCTTTGGTTGAAATACTTAAAGGAGAAAATAGTTTACTAGCTAAAAAAGCAGCAGAAGTTTTAAAAAATATTATTCTTGTTTACGACTCAGCTAATGATATTTATGAATTATCTCAAAAAAATATTTATGCAAAAGAGGTGGTAAATAGTTGGGCAAATGCTGAATGGTTTAAAAATAAAAAAATTCTAGAGAAAGAAATTACTTGTTTAGTCTTTAAAGTTGATGGGGAGACAAACACAGATGACTTATCTCCGGCTGTGCATGCAACAACACGTCCCGATATACCAATGCACGCATTGGCTATGCTGGAATTTAAAAAACCAGATGGACTAAAGATTCTTGATAATTTAAAAAAACAAGATTTACCAATAGCTTATGTTGGAGATGTTGTTGGAACAGGGAGTTCAAGAAAATCTGCTATTAATTCACTCATTTGGCATATAGGTGAAGATATACCTTTTGTTCCAAATAAAAAAACCGGCGGAATAATAATTGGTGGCAAAATAGCTCCTATTTTCTTTAATACCGCACAAGATTCAGGAGCTCTACCTATAGAAGCTGACGTTTCTAATATGAAAACAGGGGATTTAATTAAAATATTTCCCTATGAAGGCATTATTAAAAAAATTGATACTGATTCAAATACTGAAAAATTAATAAGCCAATTCGACTTATGTCCATCAACTCTTAGTGATGAAATTCAAGCTGGCGGAAGAATTAATCTCATGATTGGAAGATCTCTCACAGACAAAATTAGGAGCAAATTAGATTATCAACCGAGTGAGGTATTTATCCGACCACAGAATCCAAAAGAAAGTCATTCTGGCTTTACTCAAGCTCAAAAAATAGTCGGTAAAGCATGTGGTTTAGATGGTGTTAGGCCAGGGATGACCTGTGAACCAATTATGACCACAGTTGGCAGTCAAGATACTACTGGGCCAATGACTAGGGATGAACTAAAAGAACTAGCTTGTTTAGGATTCACTGCAGATTTAGTTATGCAAAGTTTTTGTCATACTGCTGCGTATCCTAAACCAGTAGATCTAGTTACCCATAAAGAATTACCTGATTTTATATCTCAAAGAGGTGGAGTAGCTCTTAAACCAGGAGACGGCATAATTCATAGCTGGCTTAACAGAATGCTCCTCCCTGATACTGTTGGTACAGGTGGAGATAGTCATACAAGATTTCCTCTTGGCATTTCATTTCCTGGAGGCTCGGGAATTGTTGCCTTTGCTGCTGCAATTGGATCAATGCCACTAAATATGCCAGAATCTGTGCTCGTTAAATTCACAGGAGAATTATTACCAGGAATTACTTTAAGAGATTTAGTTAATGCAATCCCTTTCTTCGCAATTAAAAAAGGACTCTTAACTGTTGAGAAAGCAAATAAGAAAAATATTTTTAACGGAAAAATTATGGAAATTGAGGGATTACCTAACCTAAAACTTGAACAAGCTTTTGAACTCACTGATGCTACTGCAGAACGCTCATGCGCTGGTAGCACAATACTTTTATCTAAAGAAACTGTTCAAGAATACTTAAGAAGCAATATTTGCCTGCTAGAAAAAATGATTGAAAGCAATTATCAAGACTCAAAATCAATTTCAAGAAGAATAAATGATATGAAAAATTGGTTAAAAAAACCCTCATTAATTCAACCAGATACGAACGCTCAGTATGAAGAAATTATTGAAATTGATTTAGCAAAAGTAACACATCCCATAGTTGCTTGCCCTAATGATCCAGATAACGTAAAGGAGATAAAAGATGTTGCAAATACAAATATTGACGAGGTTTTTATAGGTTCTTGCATGACAAATATTGGTCATTACAGAGCAGCTGCGAAAGTTCTTGAAGGTGCACAAAATTTAAAAGCTAAATTATGGATTTGTCCACCTACAAAAATGGATGAAGAAACTCTAAAAACTGAGGGTTATTATAAAATATTTGAAAATTGTGGTGCAAGATTAGAGTTGCCAGGCTGTTCTTTATGTATGGGAAATCAAGCCAGAGTAGATGAAGGATCAGTAGTATTTTCTACTAGTACAAGAAATTTTGATAATAGACTTGGCAAAAATGCTCAAGTATTTTTAGGGAGTGCTGAATTAGCAGCAGTTTGCGCACTTCTTGGAAAAATCCCTGAGATAGAAGAATATCAGGATATTACTAAAAATAAAATTAATCCATATTCAGATGAACTTTATCGTTATCTTCAATTTGATGAAATACAGGATTTCAGTTTGTCAAATTGATTGTGGATTATGCCAAACCTCATAAAAGAAAATATTCAAAAAACCAGTAAAAATTCTTCTCGTAGCATTAAAAAATTATTAAGACAAAGATCACTTGTCGTTGCATTTTCGCTCTTATTAACAGGTTTTGGAGCTGCAATTACAAGCATATCTTTTAAAACTGGAATCTATTTTATTAACAATTGGAGATTGGCACTATTAGACCAATTCCCATCTATTGCAGTGTTACCAATTTTTGGTGCTGTAGGAGGAGCCATTGCAGGATATTTAATCAAAAATATTGCGCCTGCTGCAAAAGGGTCAGGTGTGAGTCAAATTATGGGTTTCTTAAGGCATAAAAAAGTGCCAATGAATATAAAAGTAGGATTAGTCAAGCTCATATCAGGAATTATCGCTATTGGTAGTGGATTCCCTTTGGGTCCAGAAGGTCCATCTGTTCAAATGGGAGGATCAGTTGCTTGGCAAATGGCAAAATGGCTCAAAGCACCTACAGCCTTCAGAAGAGTCATAGTAGCAGCAGGTGGTGGTGCTGGAATAGCTGCAGTTTTTAGCGCTCCATTAGGAGGGTTTGTTTATGCAATAGAAGAGCTATTAAACTCTGCTAGACCAGTAGTTTTGCTATTAGTAGTAATTACAACTTTCATCGCAGATTCATCTGCTGATATTATTCAAGCCTTGGGTTTGGATCCAAAAGCAGGAGGTTTTGATTTTAACCTCGGATTTTTGATTCAAAAAGAATATGACCCATCAGTTTTTTTCTTACCTATAGATTTTATTTACCTAGTTTTATTAGGAATAATTATTGGGATCTTTGCAGAAGTTTACAGCAGATATGTTTTGTTAATGCAAAATCTTGGAAAAAAGTGGTATGAAAATAAATTTGTTTTAAAAATGAGTATCTGTGGCCTTACTTTGGGAAGTATCTATTCTTTTTTACCCAGTACATTTCATAATTTAGATGAATTACAGAAAATAATAGCTGAGCAAAATACTAGTATTGGAATTGCTTTATTAGCAGTTTTAGTATTATTTGTCACAACGGGTTTAGCTGCGGCATCTGGAGCTCCTGGAGGACTGTTCTATCCAATGCTTACCTTAGGAGGATCAATCGGACTAATAATGGGAAACTGGGTAGAAATTGCAACAGGACATGCACCTAGTACATACATTTTTGCCGGAATGGGAGCATTCGTAGCAGGATGTTCGCGAACCCCAATAACAGCTATGTTTTTAGCTTTTGCCTTAACAAAAAATTTATTAATCATGAAACCTGTCTTAATAAGCTGCATTGCCAGTTTCTTGATAGCAAGAACTTTTAATGAAGAATCAATTTATGAAAGACAAATACAAATAGAATTAGAAGACTAAGAAATTATTTTCAATCAAAAACAGCAGTTTTGCTGTTATAAACAAATACTTGATGATTTAGATGTAATCTTACCGCTCTTGCTAGAGCTATTCTCTCAATATCTCTACCTTTTCTAATCAAGTCATCAACTTCATCCCTATGACTTACATTAACTGTGCATTGCTCTATTATTGGACCTTCATCAAGATCTTCAGTAACATAGTGGGCCGTAGCACCGATTAATTTAACGCCCCTCTTCCATGCTCGATGATATGGTTGCGCCCCCTTAAATGCAGGTAAGAAAGAATGATGAATATTGATTATTGAAGAAAACTTTTTTAAAAAAGAGTCGCTCAAAATTTGCATATATTTGGCTAATACAACAAGATCAATTTCATATTCTTTTAGTAAATTTAAAAATTGATCTTCAACATCAGATTTTTCAATATTAAAGGTATCAATGTAGACAAATTTTGCATTAAAATCATTTGCAATATTTTCAAGTTGAGAATGATTTGAAATTATTAACGGTACTTTCATTTTGAGTTCACCATTTCTTACTCGCCAAAGTAAGTCAATCAAACAATGATTTTGTTTGCTCACAAAAATAGCAACATTTGGAATTTCATCTGAATAATTTACGTTAAATTTTCCATTTACTGCAGCTGCAATTTTTTCAAATTCATTATAAATTTCATCTCTATTAAAGGATTGATTGTTATTATTCCATTCAATTCGACTCAGGAACAAACCTGCATCTTGATCTGTATGATGATCAGAGTGTTTTATATTGCCACCATAATTTGCAATCCAACTTGTAAGTAAACTTACAAGGCCAGGACGATCGGGACAAACAATTTTGAATATAATTGAAGGATGTTCCAAAAAATCTTTAACTAATTAGTCAAATAAGCAAGTATATCTAATATATCAATGAAAAGCTTAAAAGAAAATTTTCAAAAAAAACACATAATTATTATTGGATCGGGAATTATTGGAAAATTTAACGCCTTAGAATTATCAGAGTTAGGTTTTCAAATAACAATAATAGATCCAGCACAACACAAAAACAGTAGTAATGCAGCTTTAGGCCTACTAATGGGTAATATGTATCAAAAAAGGAAAGGTAGAAGTTGGGATCTTAGGAAACAAAGCATTGAATTATGGCCAAAATGGATTAAATTCCTACAAAAATTTAATTATGAATTAAAAATTGAAAAGCCATTAATACAACTAACTACAAATGAAGCAAAGTTTAAAAAATTAGAGAAATTTATTTATGAAAATCAAGATCAAAACTTAAGAATTTTAGAAACAGACTCTTTATTTATCAAGAATATAAATAAGGCATTCCAAACAAAAAATATAAAAGGAATGATTTCCTTCAAAGATGGAAGAATAAATGCTAAATCGTTACTAAAAACATTAGATACTTATCTAAAAAATAAAAAAATAAATTTTTTAGAAGAAGAAATAATCAAAATCAGAAAATCAAACAATCAATGGATTTCCATAACAAGAAAAAATGAAGGAATCAAGTCTGACATAGTTATTGTTTGTAATTCTCTAAAAGCGGTTGATTTAATAGATCACCTATCTCACAACATCAAATTGATACCTGTCTTAGGTCAAGCTATAGAAGTGGATATAAATGATGCAGAAGTTAATTTATTATCCCTTCCAAAACAATTCAATATAGATGGTAAAAATATAATTCCGAAATCAAAAAATAAGCTCATTATTGGTTCAACGGACGAATATAGTACTAATCCAGAAGAAAATATATTCGAAAAACTTACAGATTTTCTCGATAAAAAACCAAGTTGGCTTACCAAAGATAAAATTTCTAAAAAATGGTTTGGTATCAGATCAAGACCAGATGGAAACCCTTCACCAATAATGAAAAATTTAGAAAATGGACTAATTATATGTACAGGTTTTTATAAAAATGGGATTTTACTTGCTCCAGCTTGTTCTAAATGGGTTGCTAATGAGATTAAAAATTACTTTTCTTAATCCTTTGTTTCGGTAAAGTCTGCATCAATTACATCATCTCCTCCTTTTTCATTTGAGTCATTCTGATCAGGAGCGCCTGCTGAGCCAGGTGAAGGAGCCTGACTTCCGGGTTGCTGATAAACAGATGAACCAACTGCATAGAGTTCTTGCTGAAGCTCTTCAAGAAGTTTTTTCATTGATTCATAATCTTCTTTTGATGTTGCCTCTTTTAAAGCATTACTTTTTTCTTCAACCTTAGATTTTGCTGCAGCATCAATTTTATCTCCAAGTTCACCAAGTTGCTTTTCAGTCTGATATACAAGTGTTTCTGCTTGATTTTTTAAATCAATTTTTTCTCTTTTTTCTTTATCAGCAGATGCATTTGATTCAGCATCTTTAACCATTTTTTCTACCTCATTATCAGATAAAGTAGAAGCACCAGTGATGGAAATACTTTGCTCTTTGCCACTACCCTTATCTTTAGCAGTAACACTAAGAATACCATTTGCATCAATATCAAATGTAACTTCAATTTGAGGAACACCTCTTGGTGCGGAAGGGATACCATCCAATCTAAAAGTTCCTAAACTTTTGTTATCAGAAGCCATTTCTCTTTCACCCTGCAATACGTGAATTTCTACATTTGTTTGACCGTCTACAGCAGTTGAATATGTTTCAGATTTCTTTGTAGGCACTGTAGTATTACGGTTTATCATTTTTGTCATTACTCCCCCTAAAGTCTCTACACCTAAAGAAAGTGGAGTAACATCAAGCAATAATATGTCTTTAACTTCTCCTGCTAGAACTCCTCCCTGAATAGCAGCTCCTACAGCTACTACCTCATCAGGATTAACAGTTTGATTTGGTTCTTTACCTATTATTTTTTTAACTAAATCTAAAACAGCAGGAATTCTAGATGAGCCTCCCACCATTACAACCTCATCAATTTCACTAGTAGAAATTTTTGCATCACTTATGGCTCTCTCAACTGGAGTCTTGCACCTATCAATTAAAGAAGCGGCTAATTCCTCAAACTTTGCTCGAGTGAGGTTCAAATCCAAATGTTTAGGACCTTCTGGCGTCGCAGTGATGAAAGGTAAATTTATTTCACTTTGCGTTGCATTTGAAAGCTCAATTTTTGCTTTTTCTGCTGCTTCAGTCAGTCTTTGTAAAGCTTGCTTATCTTGCCTAAGGTCTATTCCTTCATTTGATTTAAAAGTACTTGCTAAATGATCAACTATACACCTATCAAAATCATCACCACCAAGATGGGTATCTCCTGATGTAGAAAGCACTTCAGTTACTCCATCACCAGCTTCAATAACTGAAACGTCAAATGTTCCTCCCCCTAAATCAAAAACAAGAATTTTTTCATTTTCTTTATCCAAACCATATGCTAAAGCTGCAGCAGTTGGTTCATTAACAATTCTGAGAACTTCTAAACCTGCAATCTTTCCTGCGTCTTTTGTAGCCTGTCTTTGTGAATCATTAAAATAAGCTGGAACTGTAATTACAGCCTGTGTAACTTTTTCACCAAGGTATTTACCCGCATCATCTGCTAACTTTCTTAAAACTTGAGAACTTACCTCTTCAGGAGAAAACTGCTTATCTAAGATAGGACACTTTAATTTGACACTAGAACCAGATTTTTCAATAGAATAACTAACTTCTTTAGATTCTTCATTAACTTCATCGACTCTTCTACCAACAAAACGCTTTGCAGAATAAAAAGTATTTTCAGGATTCATAACAGCTTGTCTTTTTGCGATTTGTCCAACAAGCTGATCTTGATTTTTTGTATATGCAACAACTGATGGAGTAGTTCTGAAACCCTCAGCATTTGCTATTACAGTGGGTTTACCACCTTCCATTACAGCGACACAACTATTAGTTGTTCCTAAGTCGATTCCTACAACCTTACCCATGGGTAAATTCTCGTTATTTGTTATTCTCCATAATCGGTCATCGGCGTCATTAATGTTACTCAAAGACGGGGAGGGTTCCCGAACAGGTCGTTATTTTTTAAGAAAAAATTTCTAAACATGATTTCAAGCAAGACATCTTTTATTGCATTAATCGGCAATCCAGTAAGCCATTCCTTATCTCCGATCATGCAAAATGCTGCTCTTCAATATTTAGGCTTAGATTTAATTTATATTGCCATACCTTGCAAAGATGAAGATCTAGAATTAGTTATGAATTCTTTGAAAAAAATTAATTGCAAAGGTTTAAATATTACAATTCCCCATAAAGAAAAAGTATTTAACCTTTGTAGTGAAATTTCCCCTATTGCTAACAAACTGAAAGCAATTAATACTTTGAAATTAAATTCTGAAAACCAATGGAGCGCAACTAATACAGATGTTGACGGATTTATTTATCCATTAAAAACATTAAACTTAACAAAAAAACAATCAATAGTTCTTGGCTCCGGTGGGGCGGCAAGATCTGTTATTCAAGGATTGATAAATTTAAATCTTTCAACAATTTCAGTAGTATCACGTAACAAATCATCACTAGATGAATTAATAAAAAATTTTGAAAATCAGATTGAAATTATGGGTTTGTTAAATAATGATAATCAAGTTCAAAATTTAATTGAAGAAGCAGATTTAATCGTAAATACAACACCAGTAGGAATGAAAATGGCGAAACATAAAATGAATGTATTGCCATATGGAGAGGCTTTTTGGAGATCTCTTAACTCGAAAACAATTGTTTATGATTTAATCTACAATCCTGCACCAACTCATCTATTGCAATTTAGCGCCAAAAAAGGATGCATGACTATCGATGGTTTGCAAATGCTTGTTGCTCAAGGATTGAAATCATTGTCATTTTGGACAAATGGTTTAGAAGTGCCTTTTCATATTATGAATGACGCCTTAAAAAATTATCTTTAAATAAATGATGCTAATTTTGAAAGAACTGTACATCATGATGTATCTTAAAAGATGAACAGACGCTCATCAAATAAATTTATGAGCCAAAGACCTTGTCTGAAACTATGAACGATCAACAATCTTATTACGAAACTATGTACATCCTCCGCCCAGATATTGCGGAAGATGAAGTAACCAATCACATTGATAAATACAATAAGCTTTTAGAAGAATTTGGTGGTACCATCCTTGATAGTCAAATGAGGGGTAAGAGAAGATTAGCCTATCAAATTGCAAAACATAGAGAGGGTATATACGTCCAACTAAGTCATCAAGGTGATGGGCAACATATTTTCAAAATTGAAAAAGCAATGAGGCTAAGTGAAGATGTTATAAGATATATGACGGTTAAACAAGAAGGACCTTTGCCCACCCCAAGACCTTCAACTCAGAATTCAAATCAAGCAGAGGATAAAGATAATCCAGAAGCTAAAGATGAATCTAAAGACAAACAACCAGCAGCAAGTGCTGATACGGCAAATTCAGGAAAAGCCGATACTGAAATCAAAGAAAACAAAGAGTCATAGAAGTTATTAATCTATTTTTTTTGAATTTAACTCTGCCCATATTTTATTGGACATACCCCACATATAAATAAAACCTTCCGCTAAGGAATGTTTAAAACGATCATCTTCACTGTAAGTTACCAAATCTTCCCTATACAGTGAATTATTTTCTGAGGTTCTTCCAATTACTATTGCATTACCCTTATGAAGTCTCATTTTTACTCTTCCATTAACTGAAGTTTGAGTCTTTGAAATAAAAGCATCTAAACTCTCCTTGAGAGGACCGAACCAAAAACCTTGATAAACTAATTGAGCCCATTTTTTTTCCACTATTCCTTTAAAATCTAGAACATCTGGGTTTAATGTTATGCTT
>QCNH01000023.1 GCA_003213275.1 Prochlorococcus sp. AG-424-M03
ACTTAAACAATATTTTAGACCTGAATTCTTAAATAGACTTGATGAGATAATTGTATTCAGGCAACTAACTAAAAATGAGGTTAAAGATATTGCTGAAATAATGTTGAAAGAGGTTTTTGCCCGACTACAAGATAAAGGTATTAAATTAACCGTAACAGATGCTTTTAAAGAAAGACTTGTTGAGGAAGGCTATAACCCCTCTTACGGAGCAAGACCCTTGAGAAGGGCTGTTATGCGCTTACTAGAAGATAGTTTGGCTGAAGAAGTTCTTTCGGGCAGAATAAAAGATGGAGATAAAGCTTTAGTTGATGTTGATGATAATAAAAAAGTTACTATCAACATTTCTTCTGAAGAATCTTCTCAGGAGCTAGCTAGTGCTAACTTTTAGTAAATAATTAGCTTAAATATGCAGTCAATCTCTCCAGAAATAATTTTTAGGGGGAAAGATGCTTGGAAAAAATCTTTACCTCAAATATCATCATTAACTAAAAGTCCTTTAATTTTAGGTAGAAGCAATCATACAGATAACCTTAGAAATAGTATTTTTAAGGATTTAAAAAATAAAAATCTTATTGTTAATTCTGCTAATTTAGAATTTGATTGTTGTTATGAAGATATTTCGAGAATTAAGAATATAATCTTAGAAAATAATCATGACTCTGTTATCGCGGTTGGTGGGGGTAAAGTTATGGATTCTGGGAAATATATAGCAGATTGCCTTAATATTACTTGTATTACAGTACCTCTAAGTGCCTCTACATGCGCAGGTTGGACGGCATTATCAAATATTTATACAAGAAATGGTCAATTTATAAAGGATGTTACGCTGAGATCTTGTCCAAGAGTCCTAGTATATGATCATAAATTTATTCAAACAGCTCCATCAAGAACACTTGCAAGTGGAATAGCAGATGCTTTGGCAAAATGGTATGAATCTTCAATAACAAGTTCAACAATAGATGATGGACTTGTTCAGCAAGCTATTCAGATATCAAGAGTTTTAAGAGATCAACTATTAATAGATGGAGAAAAGGCCTTTAAGGGTGAGGTTGAAAATAATTCTGCTTGGCGAAATACTATAGAGGCATGTGGACTTACAGCAGGATTAGTAGGGGGTATTGGTGGGGAAAAGTGTAGGACTGCCGCAGCTCATGCTATTCATAATGCTATTACTCAGATAATTACCCCAAATAAATTCCTTCATGGTGAGATTGTTGGAGTTGGATTGTTATTGCAATTAAGACTTGAAGAAATGAAAAATAATAATAAATTAGCTGATCAATCTATTAAGCAATTGTTAGTACTCATGAAAGAATTGGATTTACCAACTACTATCGCAGAATTAGGAATTAATGTTTTTGAAAATCAAAATCTAGACAAAATTGCTGATTTTACTTGTAGAGATAAATCTGAAATTCACTACTTGCCTTTTGAAATTAAAAAACAAGATATAGTTGAGGTTATTGCAAATTTTGAACAACAAAAAATCAAAATATAATTATTTTTTTTGACTAAAACTTATTTCGAACAATTTAGTGATTTAAATGTTGATTTTTTTGAGAGTGCCAAAAAATCTCTTTTAGATCCATTGGGTCTTTATTTGGCAAACGATGTTAAGTGGATAAAACTAGATGAAAAATGGAACTCTTTGAAATTCCCAGTAGTTATTGGAGGAAAAGGCCAACCTATACTTCTCTTACATGGCTTTGATAGTAGTTTTTTAGAGTTTAGGAGAATCTATCGATTATTAAAAAGAAATTTCCAAGTTATAATACCTGATTTGTTGGGTTTTGGTTTTAGTCCTAGATGCTCCTCAATAGAATACAATCCCTCGGAAATAATTTCACATTTAATTGATATCCTTGAAACCTTACAAATAAAAAAGAATCTAAAAATTATTGGGGCCTCTATGGGAGGATCAACAGCTTTAAAACTTGCTTTTGAAATCCCAAATTCAATAGATAAAATTATCCTTTTATCTCCTGCCGGATTATTTGGAGAACCTAAGAATATTCCTTTTCCTCTTAACCAAATTGGGGCCTCATTTCTAGGCTTGCCTCAAGTAAGAAAAAGTCTATGTAGGCAAGCATTTGCTTATCCAAATAAATGTGTTGGTGAGATGGAAGAACAAATTGCTTCAATTCATTTAGGTTGTAAAGGATGGAGGAATTCACTTGCATCATTTGCAAAAAGCGGAGGATTTGCCGGAACACATAAATACATCCAAAATATTCCAATTAAAACACTATGTGGAGAAAATGATCGCATTCTTGGAAAAAAAGAGATTAAAAATATAAAGAATATTGAAAAATTAAATTTTGTAGAATTGCAAAATTGTGGTCATCTGCCACATGTTGATTTGCCATTATTGACTGAAAAAATTATTCAGGATTATTTTTTGGAATAGAAAATTTCATAATTAATTTAGATACTTGAGAATTAGAAAAATGTAATACAAAACAGATGGAGTAAAAATGTAGCTGTCAATTCTGTCAAGAATTCCTCCATGTCCTGGCAAAAAAGTTCCGGAATCTTTTATTTTTGCATCTCTCTTCATCATTGATTCAATTAAATCTCCAACTAATGCCATAAGAGAAATTAAAATTCCATATAAAATTCCAACTAATAATGGATGTTCCCAATTCAGTAAAAATGCGAAAAATATTGCTAATAAAATTGAACAAGATATTCCTCCAATTAAACCTTCTATTGTTTTGCTAGGAGATATTGGAGAAAGAGATTTTTTACCAAATGACTTACCAATGAAATAAGAACCAATATCAAAAGCTACGATTAAGAAACAAGAAGTTAAAGTTAAATTAAGACCTGTAGTATTTGATATGTTTTCAAACGGAATCAAACCTTGATTTGAACTTATTATCACGGACTCTATTCCCCTTAACTTAATCCAGTAACTAGGTAAAAAACCTAAATAGAATAACCCAAAAATAGAGGCTGCAATATCTGAAATTGTTCCAGGTTTTGGTTGTAATAGTAACCATGTGCATATTCCAACTGAACAGATAGGCAAAATTGAATTTGATATTTCTCCTTCAAGTAAACCTATGGTCTCAAGATGAGTAGAAACTATAATAACGAAAGATGAGAATAATGTGGTTTTTGTGGCTGGTTTTATTCCTTTAAATTCTGCCATTCTAAAAAATTCCAATAATGCTAAATAAGTAAGCAACGCTATTGCGAATGTAAAAAACCATCCCCCCAACAAAACAACAATTAAACCAAATATTCCTATAAGTAATCCGCTTCTAAATCTCATATTAAATTTCTATGTTTGTATGACTCTTATATTAAAATTTATCAGATCTTTGTTACACAAACTCTGATTATTTATCCAATTAAACCTATCGATGTCAATTCTTTCTCCAGGAACTAGTAGAGGTATCCCAGGAGGATAAGGGCAAATAATATCTCCTGATATTTTATTTAATGATTGAGAGAAAGGAATACTTTTAGACTTACTTCTCCAAGCAATTCCAATTTCAATTTCAGGCCCTTGAACTAGTTTAAAGGGTGGTTGTAGTACTTCTAAACTTTTTAATTTTTTAGAATTTAATATTAATTTATTCCACAACTTTTCAAATAAATTGAGAAAATCTTTCTGATTCGCAAATCCTAAGCAAAAAGTTAAAGTCATCATTTCTGGTAATTCAGCAATAAGACCATTTTTATAAAAAAATTTATCAGCAGTAAAACCATCAATTCCAACCTTAGAAGTGTTTAATATTATTTTTAAGGGGTCTTGGGTTTCTATAAGAGGAATATTCTTCTGGATTAATTTTTTGTATATACTTTTTGCCTCTAAAATTCTTTTTTGATATTTTGATAAACTTTTTTTATTTAGCCAGTCTTTAATAGACTCTTCACAAGAAGAAAGTAATAGGGAGCTTGGACTAGTAGTTTGCAACAAGTTAATACTATTAATTAAATTATGCTCATTTACTAGATTCCCTTTGTACCAAAGTGCAGCCGTTTGAGTTAAACCATTTAACGACTTATGCAATGAGTGAACAACTAAGTCAGCGTTTGATACTAAAGCGGATTTTGGAAGGTTAAGGTTTTCACAAAAAAGGAAATAAGAACCATGAGCTTCATCAACCAAAACAGGTAAATTTTTTTGATGACAAAGATCTATTAAAGACTCTAAATCTTCTGCATAACCTTGATAAGAGGGACTTACAAGAATCACTCCTACAATTTTTTTCTCATTAAAATTTATTTTTTTAAATACATTTTCCAACCATATTTTTGTTGTTGGTTTGTAATGGCCAGTTTCTGATGAAAAATCTAGGTCAAAGAATATTGGATGTATGTTTTGCATCGCACAGATTTTTATAACACTTATATGAACATTTCTTGGCATCAGTATAGTTTCGCCAGGTTTTGCCATTGCGATTACCGCTGATTGTATTAATCCAGAGGCTCCATTAACCCCAAAAAAGCATCCTTTCGCCCCAAATTTCTCTGAGAATTCTCTTTGCGTTTTGGCAATTACTCCGCTTTGGGATAGAGGTGAGCCTATCTCTGGTAGTTCCGGTAAGTCCCAATAACCAGGCTGTTTATTTAATAATTTCACTAATTTCTTTGGTAAAGCTGCCCCTCTGTTATGAGCGGGAAAGAAAAGTGACTTTAAAAACTTTTTAGTTAGAAAAGATGAAATGCTCATAAAGTATTATTGACATATATAGAATGGACTAATAAGAATCCTTCTTTGATATTTTTTAACTTTAATGACAAGGTCTTATTCGCAATACTCAGCAAAAGGTGATTTGATTTGGTTGATTTTGAGACCATGGATTTTCATCCCGAGAGTTTTATATATCCTTTTAACTTTTATTTTTCTTTTTTTAAGAATACTTTTTCAAGGTAACAGTAAAAATAAAAATGTACAAAAAAATCTCTCAAAATATCTTTTTGATGTAATAACAGATTTAGGACCTTGTTTTATAAAATTAGGTCAGGCACTTTCTACTAGACCGGATCTTGTTAGACAAGATTGGCTGACAGAACTTACCAACTTACAGGATAATCTTCCAGCATTTGATCATAAAATTGCTTTAAAAATTATTGAAGATGAACTTGGCGCGCCACCTAATGAATTATTTGATGAGTTCCCTGAGAGTCCTATTGCCTCAGCAAGCTTAGGACAAGTCTATAAAGCAAAAACAAAAAATAATACTTATGTAGCTGTAAAAGTACAAAGGCCGAATTTATACTTTCTTATAAGAAGGGATGTTGTGATATTAAGGTTTTTGGCAACTTTTTTGTCACCATTTCTACCATTAAATATTGGTGTTGGAATTGGAGAAATAATAGATGAATTCGGCAAGGCACTATTTGATGAAATTGACTATGAAAAAGAGGGCGAAAACGCTTTAAAGTTCGCAAATTTATTCAAGGATAACCCAAATGTTTTTATACCTAAATTGGAAAAACAGTTTTCATCAAAGAGAATTATTACAACCTCTTGGATTGATGGAGTCAAATTAAGAGATAGGACTTTATTGGAGGAAAATAACTTGGTACCTTCCTCTTTTATAAAAACTTGTGTAATCAGTGGTCTTCAGCAATTATTTGAATATGGATATTTTCATGCTGACCCCCACCCTGGAAATATGTTTGCTCTTAAAGGAGGAGATTCAGATAATGGATATTTAGCTTATGTAGATTTCGGAATGATGGATAAAATTACAAATTCAGATAGAATTACTCTCATTAAGGCCATTGTTCACATAATAAATGATGAATATTATCTTCTTGCAAAAGATTTTCAGAAATTAGGTTTTTTAACCAAAGAACAAGATCTTCAGAAACTTGTTGAACCATTGAAAGAAGTGTTAGGAGGGTCTCTAAGTGCTGAGGTTGGCAATTTTAATCTTAAAAATGTAACTGATAAATTCTCAAAACTAATGTACTCTTATCCATTTAGAGTACCCAGTAGGTTTGCTTTGATAATAAGAGCCGTTGTTAGTCAAGAAGGTTTGGCACTAAGACTAGATCCTGAATTTAAAATTCTAAAAATCGCATATCCTTATATAGCTAAGAAACTACTTACGGATAATTCTGATGAGATTTTAGAAGTTCTTTTAGAAGTTGTTTTTGATAATAAAGGTAGAATTCAAATTGAAAAAGTTGAAAGTTTACTAAATATTTTATTTAAAGATTCTGAAAATATTAATTCAGACCTCATACCAGTTGCCAATGCTGGATTGAAATTAATTGTTAGTAAAAAAGGATCGGAAGTTCGTAAGAATCTTCTTTTAAGCCTTATTAAAGATGATAAAATTGAATTAACTGATGCAAAAAAACTTTTAAGTTTAATTAGAGATACATTTAGCCCTTTGAATATTGCAAAAAGTGCAGTTCAAAATATTATTACTACAGTCTAGTTTTTATATTTGCTTCTAATAAATTTACTTATGATTTTTAAATGATTAAAATTAAATAGAATACTTACCTTTAAAATTTAGTAGTCAAATAATTAATTAAATTGGAAATATGTAATGAATATTTTTAAAAATCTTTTTTTTATTTAAAAAAAAATCTGTGATTGATAATGAAGTGAATCATGGATTGGTGGATAAGTACAAGGAAATTGCTAATAAGGTAAAAGAAGCGAGAATGCAAAAAAATATAACAATTCAAGAATTGTCACGTATTTCAAAAATTCCTGAACAAACGATAATTTCTATTGAAAACAATAACAAAAATATTAGACCAAAGTATCCATTTATAAGATCAATATTAATCAAATTAGAGGAATGCCTAGGATTAAAAAAAAATACATTAGAACAATTAGCAATTAGAGAAGGAGAAACTTCTAAGAAAGAAAAAAATGATTTTATCTTTAATAAATTCGATCTTATAAATACTTGGCAAGGAACCCTTTTGTATTTTTGTATATTAATTTTAACTGTGTTTATATTAAAGAGATATTTTATTTTAAATGTAAATGTTATTGAGATTCAAAATATTGAAAACAAAATCATTGATAAATAAACTTTTATAAGTCTTTATTATCTAGTTCTCCCAAAATCATTTCCTAGCTCACTAAATCTCCGAATATTGTCTTCTATTTCTCCTAAAGGTTGATTTAACTTCCATTTCCAGTTGTTTTTTGTAGTGCCAGGTATGTTTAATCTGCTTGAGTCATCTAGAGATAAAATATCTTGGATTGGAGCAATAAAGAGATTGGCATTTGTATCCATGCCTAGTTTTATTAAACTCCATGAAGGATTTTCAGAGAATTTATATTCATCTTTTATTCTTTTTTTTGCGTAATTTTCTAAAGATTCCCACCATGAAATTGAAGTAGAGTTGTCATGAGTACCGGTATAAACAACCCAATTTTCTCCTTCAATATTCTTAGGTAAATATGGGTTGTCTTCATTTCCATCAAAAGCGAACTGTAAGATTTTCATTCCTGGAAGTTCAAAAATTTTCCTTAATTTTTCTACATCAGGTGTTATTACTCCCAGATCCTCCGCGATTATTGGTAGGGAGTCAGTCCCTAAATCAATTTTTAGTTTATTTAATAGTGTTCTTCCTGGAGAATTTATCCACCTACCAGAAATTGCTGTTTTAGAATTGCCATTAATTCTCCAATAACCAGCAAAACCTCTGAAATGATCTAATCTCAACAAGTCGACAAGTTCGAATTGCCTTTTAAATCTTTTTCTCCACCAATCGAAATTTGATCTCTTATGTTTTGACCAAAAGTATGTTGGAGTTCCCCATAATTGTCCTGTTGAAGAAAAATAATCAGGTGGGACACCACTTTGAAAGATTAAATCTCCATTTTTTAAAATTGAAAATAGTGATTTATTACTCCACACTTCTGCACTATCCCTTGAAACATAAAAGGGCAAATCACCTATTAGTTTCACATTAATCGATTTTGCAAAAATTTTAATCGCTTTCCATTGCTCATCTAAATGCCACTGTATTAACTTTTTTGTAAGGATCTCTGCACTTTTCCCATTAATCCATGATTTTAAAAAGTTGTTGTTTTTAAATTTAAATTCATGGGGCCATTGCCACCAAGGCAACATATTAAATTCCTCTTTAATAACAATAAAAATTGCATAATCTTCAACCCAAGAATTCTTACTTAGCCATTTGTAAAAATCATTCTTTCTTGCTTCAGATTGGGAAATCCAACCTTGCATAAGGAGTTTACCTAATTTCTTTGTGAAATCATCTGCAATATTAAAATCAAAATAATTCTTATTCTGATTTGTGCAGCACAATTCTTCTTTATTAGAAATGAAAATAAAACCTTTATCGATTAAATCATCTATATCAAGAAACCATGGATTCAGTGCAAAACTAGATGGTGAACTATATGGAGACCCTGAAGAATCAGTAGGGTTAAGAGGTAACATTTGCCAGTATTCAACCTTATGCTTGTGGAGCATTTTTATCCATTCTCTAGCCCCTTTACCAAAAGTTCCACATACCCTTCCTCCAGGAATACATGAAGGATGCATAAGTACACCTAGTGATTTTTTTGTTAGAGCTTTTTGTATAGGCATGTTTTTTTATATATTTTTATTCTTTACTATTAGGTGTTTTTCATTCTCTAAATTCAACGATATACAAATTTTTTTTAATTGACAAATATTATTCTTGGTGTTTTTCTGAGTTAATTAAAAATTAATACTAATTTTTAGTTAACTATCTTTTGCGAAATTCACATAAACGACTACGATAAGGATATAAATTTAAATTGCAAATTTCGTGACAAGTTTCATCACGGCAGTGCAGAATAAAGAACCGAACTTTAATCTAACTAATAGTAGATTAAGGTTAGTAAGTGGAACATCAAATCCTAGATTAGCTGAAGAGATTGCATCATACTTAGGAATTGAAAATGTACCTTTAATATCTAAAAGATTTGCTGATGGAGAACTTTATGTTCAGATTCAGCAATCTATTAGAGGTTGCGATGTCTTCCTAATACAACCTACTTGCGCTCCAGTAAACGATAGTTTAATGGAGCTTATGATTATGGTTGATGCTTGCAAGCGGGCATCTGCAAGGCAAATAACGGCCGTAATCCCATATTTTGGATATGCAAGGGCGGATAGAAAGACTTCAGGAAGAGAGTCTATAACTGCAAAACTTACTGCTAATTTACTAGAAAAATCAGGAGTAGATAGAGTTCTTGCTATGGATTTGCATTCGGCTCAAATACAAGGTTATTTTGATATACCATGCGATCATATTTACGGTTCACCAGTATTAATTGATTATTTAGAAACCTTAAATTTAGAAGAAGTCGTTGTTGTATCACCTGATGTGGGGGGAGTTGCTAGAGCAAGAGCATTTGCTAAACAAATGAAAGATGCTCCATTAGCAATAATAGACAAAAGAAGAGCAGCTCATAATATTGCTGAAAGTTTAACAGTCATTGGAGAAGTTAAAGGTAAAACAGCTATTCTTATCGATGACATGATAGATACTGGAGGAACAATTTGTTCTGGGGCGAATCTTTTAAAACAAGAAGGTGCTAATAGAATATTTGCTTGTGCCTCACATGCGGTATTTTCTCCTCCTTCTTATGAAAGATTAAGTACAAAGAATTTATTCGAACAAGTTATTGTTACTAACAGCATACCAGTTCTTGTTAAGGATGATTTCCCGCAGTTAAAAGTTCTTTCTGTAGCAAATATGCTAGGTGAAGCTATTTGGAGGATTCACGAAGAAAGTTCAGTTAGTTCAATGTTCAGATAATCCATAAATTATTTTTTGCTTTTCTTGACCAGTTGCTTTAACCTTTTTTCATAATCATTTTTTATATTATTTGGAATGCTTTCAGGACAAATATTAAGTGCACTTCCAACAATCTGAAATGTGCCAGCATTATATAATTTTTTTTCATCAAGTTTTTCATCCCCTAATTCTCTAATAGCCCCTCCATGCTTTCCAATTATTACATTTGCAAAAGTAGCACTTGCAATACCAAGACCTTTTTTAAAATCTACTTCAGCTTTTGAAGCTATACAAAGATAAGAGGCCCCCATTTGACGATATAGGAAAAGATCTTTTTCAGAGGCAGCAATTAAATTTTTTTCGGCTTTAATTTGTTTATTTATGGTATTAATCTCAAAAAGTGTAAAAGTTATAGTAAGACTAATACTTAACAATTTAAGAATTCTTTTTGAAAAAAAATTAATACTCATTAACAAATAACATTTATTACAAGATAACATTTTCACTTTTGATATTTATTGAAAAAAGGACTTACTTAATAATTTTTATTTCGTGATGATTCTCTACTATTTTTAGCTTATTTTTGTTCCATGAATATATAACCCTGAATCTATAATTATCAGAATCTACTAATCTTGTATGTTCAATAATATACCAATCTTTATAGGAAGATTCAAAAATCATTTCATGTTCATCTACTTGCTTAATATTTGAAATTCCTTCATCACTACTTAAATAAAAACTTTCCCTCATAAGTTGGTGACCCTTTAAGAATGCATGCATTTCTCCACGTTCTTTATATTGGGGATTTTCCTTAAAGAAATTATATTTTTTTTCTGGAAACCAGGTAAATTTGTAGTGCGACTCCCATTCAGACTTATTCTGAAGAGCTTGAATATTTATATTCATGCATAAATTATAAGTTTTTTGTAATTCATCAAGAAAATATGTTCTATTAGATTTCCATAATCCTAAATTTCTGGAAAACCATCTTTTTAGATTACTATTTAGGCTAATTTCCGGAGAATCATTTTCTCCGAAATTTAAGTTTTTCTTTTGATTAATAGCAACCATATATAAATAAGTCTTATCTATTTCATAGCTTATTTGTAGAATAAAAATAAATATCTTAAGGTGTTTATAAGGATTAACAGCTTTTCAACACTTCAGGGCAAATCATTTGAATGAAAAAAAAGAGCTAAAATTAATACTTATAGTAGCTAGAAATCAACTCTCTAGCGCTGATATTAAGTCCCTAATAGCTTATTTAGAATCAGATGATTGTGAATTTGAGATATCTTTACAGATTTCTGAGCCGACAGAACAGCCGGAATTACTTGAATTACATAGATTAGTAGCTATTCCTGCTCTTATAAAGCTTTCCCCAGCACCAAAGCAAATATTTGCTGGAAGTAATATTTTTTCTCAACTGCAGAAATGGTTACCAAGGTGGAATCAGGAGGGCTTGACAAAAAATCTAGGGATTAATTTGGAGCCATCTAAAATTGATTCAATAAGAACTCAAAAAGAATTTCTTCTGGAAGACGAACTTCTTGTTCTAAGACAAGAAAATGAAACATTAACAAAAAGAATAGAGTCTCAGGAAAGGTTATTGAGAATGGTTGCACATGAATTAAGAACTCCATTAACTGCAGCCACTTTGGCTGTACAAAGTCAAAAACTTGGACAAATAGATGTTTCAAAGTTGCAAGATGTAATCAAAAGACGTCTAGAAGATATTGAACTTTTATCTCAGGATCTTTTAGAGGTTGGAACAACCAAATGGGAAGCGTTATTTAATCCTCAGAAAATTGACTTAGGCAATATAAGTGCTGAGGTAATACTTGAATTAGAGAAATTCTGGAGATTAAGGAATATAGAAATTGATACTGATATCCCATCTGATCTGCCAAATGTATTCGCAGATCAAAGAAGAATGAGACAAGTATTTTTAAATTTAATTGAAAATGCTATTAAATTTTCTAAAGACTCTGGATATATAAAAATTACAATGATTCACAAGACAAATCAATGGGTAGAGATAACAATTTGTGACAAAGGAGCAGGCATTCCCCTTAGTGAACAAAAAAGAATTTTTCTTGATAGAGTTAGGCTCCCACAGACTTCTGAAGGAACTTCAGGATTTGGGATAGGGTTATCTGTATGCAGAAGAATAGTACAAGTCCATGGAGGAAGAATATGGGTGGTATCTGAAATTGGTGAAGGATCTTGCTTCCATTTTACTGTTCCTGTGTGGCAAGGACAAAACAAAGAGCAACAATACTTGACGAAAGGCTAGCCTTACTCTTACTTTTTAATAAGCTGTTATGCTAATCCTCTGGCCCCATCGTCTAGAGGCCTAGGACACCTCCCTTTCACGGAGGCGACAGGGGTTCGAATCCCCTTGGGGCTATTTTCTAAAAATTTAAACTAATTTTTTAATAATTTTGCTTGCCTATCTACTGCAATCAAATTTTCTGAAAGATCTTTTTTTAGTCTTTTCTCTATCATCCCTATTGGCATCCACTGACAACCTTGAACAGTGAGATCGTAAATTAATGAATTTTTTGATGTATTTTTGATATTTTGAATTTTCCAACTCCCTTCAAATTTTCTGAAATCACCTTTAATCAAGTTAAACTCCAAAAGGCCAAGATCCTTATCTTCAAATAAGTCTATAGTTACTTCAGCTGAAAATTTCATACCTAAAAAATCTTGAGCCCCAACTTGTTTAAGATGCACATTATTATTCTTTTGATATATTTTTTTGCTTGACAGTAAATTTGGTATGTAAAGATTTAGTCGATCATAATCTGTTAAAACATTCCACAAAGAATCCAGACTAGCAGAAGTTGTAAGTTGAGCGGCAAGTCTTCTTGTTCCCCCAGAAAGCTTTTCCATAGTTTGCTCAATTGTCCTGTAATCATTTTTTTTAGAATGATTTACTGATTCTTGAGGATTATTCATAAATGAATTTTTTAATTAGATAAAAAATTATTTCTGTGTAACTATACTGATAAAAATAACAAATACTGAAAAATAAAAACAATTTCATTTATTTATTCCGATCTCAAAACGTAACCATTTTTGTAAAATCACTACAAATTAAACTACAAATTGATAATCTTTTATAAAAGAAATCTTAAAAATGTATTCACAAGCAAAAGTTATCGCAGGCGGATTAGCTCATATACCGGTATTAATAGCTGTTTTTTATTTTATCCTCACAACTTTTAATAAAAGAGCTTTAAAATTTGTTGAAGAAGCAAAAACAAAAAAATCCGAGCCAAAAGTTGTAGAACCCCAAAAAGTTGCTGTATCGAAAACAGAATCTACAAAAGTTGGAAAGAAAAAACATGCAAATGTTCCAGTCAATATTTACAGACCTAAGACACCATATGAAGGTACAGTATTAGAAAACTATAGTCTTCTTAAAGAAGGCGCTATTGGAAGGGTGAACCATATAACTTTCGATTTAAAAGATAGTGATCCATTTTTAAATTATGTAGAGGGCCAAAGTATTGGCATCATGCCTGCAGGAGAAGATTCCAACGGAAAACCTCATAAACTAAGACTTTATTCAATAGCCAGCACTAGACATGGAGATAATTTTAATGGTAATACAGTTTCTCTTTGTGTTAGACAGCTTCAATACGAAAAAGATGGCGAAACTATAAATGGTGTTTGTTCCACTTACTTATGCGACATTAAGCCTGGAGATAAAGTAAAAATTACAGGTCCAGTAGGTAAGGAAATGCTCCTTCCAGATGAAGAGGACGCCAACATTGTTATGTTAGCCACTGGAACTGGAATAGCTCCTATGAGAGCTTATTTGAGGAGAATGTTTGAAGCAACTGAAAAAGAAAAAAATAAATGGAACTTTAAAGGTAAAGCTTGGTTATTTATGGGCGCCCCGAAATCAGCTAATTTGTTATATGAAGAAGATTTTCAAAGATACCTTAATGAATATCCTGATAATTTTAAATATACAAAAGCTATTAGCCGTGAGCAGCAAAATGCAAAAGGTGGAAGAATGTATATTCAAGACAGAGTTTTAGAATCAGCAAACGAGCTTTTTGACATGATTGAAGATGAGAAGACACATATATATCTTTGTGGATTAAAGGGAATGGAGCCTGGAATAGATGAAGCTATGACTAAGGCTGCAGAAGAAAAAGGCTTAAATTGGTCAGAATTAAGACCTCAACTAAAGAAAGCGGGTAGATGGCATGTAGAAACATACTAAATCTTTATATTTAGATATAAGTTTCACTTGTTAAATACTTTTTGGTTTAGACACAATATGTAGCTAATCTTAGAAAAAAAGAGGATTTTAAAAAAAGAATAATAAAAATATGCCTTCAACTTTAAGTAATCCTCTAAGATTAGGTTTACGGCAGGAAAGAGTCATAACTCCACAATCCTTAGTAATATTTGGTGCTAGTGGAGACCTTACTCATAGAAAATTAATACCAGCCTTATTTGAACTCTATTTGCAAAGAAGAATTCCTAGTGAATTTGGAATAGTTGGTTGTGCTAGAAGACCTTGGACTGATAATGAGTTTAGAGAAAAGATGAAAGTAAAGCTATCCAATCAAATATCTGGTAAAGAAAGAGAGTGGGAACAATTTTCTAATTATCTTTTCTATGAGCCAGTTGACTTACAAAAAAGTGATCATGTCGTAAGGCTTTCTAAAAGATTAAATGAAATTGATAAAACACAAGCTACCCATGGAAATAGAACATTTTATTTATCAGTATCTCCGAATTTCTATGCAAGTGGATGTAAAGCTCTTAAAGCAGCTGGCCTGTTAGATGACCCTAAGAAAAGTCGTTTAGTGATCGAAAAACCTTTTGGAAGAGATTATTCAAGTGCAAAAAAATTGAATAAGATAGTTCAAAGTTGTGCTGAAGAAAGTCAGATTTATAGGATTGATCATTATTTAGGTAAAGAGACAGTTCAAAACATTCTTGTTTTGAGGTTTGCTAACACTATTTTTGAACCAATCTGGAACAGAAATTATATATCAAGTGTTCAAATTACTTCATCTGAAACAGTAGGGGTTGAAGATAGAGCAGGTTATTACGAAAGCTCTGGTGCTTTAAGAGATATGCTTCAAAATCATATGACTCAAATGCTTGCTGTTACTGCGATGGAACCTCCTGGAAAATTTGAACCGGAAGCAATAAGAAATGAAAAAGCTAAGGTTCTTCAAGCTTCAAAAATTGCTGACGAAAATGAACCTTGGAATTGTTGCATAAGAGGTCAATATGGAGAGGGAGGAAATATCTTAAATCCACTCATAGGATATCGGCAGGAAGATGGTGTTAATTGTAATAGCACAACAGAAACTTATATTGCTACAAAAGTTTTCGTTGATAATTGGCGTTGGCAAGGGGTCCCCTTTTATTTGAGAACAGGGAAAAGACTACCTAAAAGACTTGGAGAAATAGTCTTGACTTTTAAAGACGTTCCTGTTCATTTATTTGAATCAACAATAATAAATCCTTCCCCTAATCAACTTATCCTTAGAATTCAGCCAAATGAAGGTGCTACTTTTAAATTTGAGGTAAAATCCCCCGGTTCTGGAATGAAATCCAGACCTGTTGAGATGGAATTTTCTTATGATGAATCATTTGGAGAACCATCAGATGAAGGATATGTAAGATTATTAGCTGATGCAATGCTTTCTGACCCAACCTTATTTACTCGAAGTGATGAAGTAGAGGCGGCTTGGAAACTTTATACTCCATTAATAGAATTGATGGATAATTCTCCTTGGAAGTTACCTATTTATAATTATGAATCTATGACGTGGGGACCTCCTGAGTCTGATCAATTAATTTCAAAAGATAATATTTTCTGGCGTAGACCTTAAAAATGAAACCTCAACTAACACTCCAAACCCCATTAGAGCTACCTTATCAGGAAATTTCTAATTACCTTAATAAATTATGGATTTCAGAAGATAAAGATAATACTGGAGCTAATACTTTTACATTAATGGTCTGGCAGCCTGCTTGGCTAGAACAATGTTTGGTTCAAAAAGGATTAGTAAATGGACCAATCACTGGAAATTTAAGTCAAGAGATAGTTGAAGTTGCTAAAAAATTTATATTAGCTCAAGGACTTCCTATCACTACTTCCGTTAATAGTGAAGAATTATTGAATTTGTTGAAAGAAAATTTATCTAATAAAGACTTTGAAGACTTTAGAGGACAATTTTTTGAATCATCAATAAGTACATTGAACCCAAGAAGATTAATAACTCTAGCACCAACTTTAAATAAAAATTCAGATATTAAAACTTTTGTATCCGCTTACTGTCCATTAAGTGATACTCCAGCTATACAACCTATTTGTGGGGATTTAGTTGTTATTAGGGGTGACTCAGGCTCAATCTCCAATAAAGGATTGAAAATAATTGATGAATTATTTATTGATGAATTACCTTCTTGGTTGTGGTGGAATGGAAGTTTGGATGAATCGCCCGAAATTTTCGAATATTTCACTAATTATGGTCTAAGGTTAATAATTGATACTGCTCTTGGATCGCCTAACAGATGTTTAAAAGTTTTAGAAAAATTAAATAATTCAAATAAAGCTATTAATGATTTGAATTGGGTTAGGTTGAAAAATTGGAGGGAATCATTGGCAATGATTTTTGATCCGCCTTCGAGGAGACCAATTTTAGATCATATTACCGATATTGATATTGATATCGCAGGAGATCATATAATTCAAGCTTTGTTTTTCATTTCATGGATTAGCGATAAACTTGGTTGGTCTTTTCTAAGAGTTGAAAGGGATACAGAATCAACAAAAATAGAGTTTGAAAGATTTAATGGCGAAATAATTTCTACATCAATTAATCCCTTATCTTTGGGAAATCCAAGTATTAATTTAGGACAAGTTATTGGATTGAGGATGATTTCAAAAATTAGTGAGGTTCAAAAAAATAACACTTGTATAATACTTGGCTGTGAATCAGTGGAATGTATGAGACTTGAAGCAGGGGGAATGGCTAATATGGAATTAATAGAACAAGTTGTTCCAAATTCTTTTTCTACATCAGAGTATGATGTTAGTAAATTATTGGGTAGTAGTAGAGGCAATACAAGTCCTCTTTTTGAAAATTCTATTAAAATAGCCCTTCAAATATTTAATGGTTTTAATAACTAATAAATGCCTTGTGTAATATCTTCTCCTTCAACTGATAGTGGGAAAACTACATTATCGCTTTTGATATCTTGTTGGGCGTTCTCAAAAGGTATAAAGATACAAACTTTCAAGGTTGGCCCAGATTATCTTGATCAACAACAACTGAGTTCAATTGGCCAACCTATTTGTAGGAATTTAGATATTTTTTTAAGTGGAGAGGAATGGGTTCAAGAAAGTTTTTTTAAACATTCTTTGAAATATGAATTCTCATTAATTGAAGGAGCAATGGGTCTATTTGATGGATTAGGGTCAACAACCTATTCAAGCACAGCAGATATCTCTAAACTTCTCAATGCTCCAGTAATTTTTATTGTTAATGCTAGAGGTCAAGTAGCTTCTCTTTTGGCGACTGTTCGAGGTTTTAGAGATTTCGATAGTGAGTTGTCAGTAGCAGGAATTATATTCAACAACGTTAATTCAGATAGACATAAAAAATTAATCGAAGAAGTTTTTAAAAATGAAGATATCGAAATTCTTGGTTTTTTACCATCTGATTCAAAAATAACCTTAAACAAAGCTCATTTAGGTTTGATATCTCCATTGGATAATAGTAAAGAAATTGATGTTGAATATTTTGCAGATTTTGCCGAAAGAAATCTTGATGTATTTTCTCTTATTAAATTTCTGAAATCTCCTCAAAAGAAAATATTTAATCCTGTCAGTTTTGAAGATTTTAAAATAGACAAAATTAAACCTATTGCAATTGCAGAAGATAAAATCTTTCATTTTCAATACCCTGAAACTAAGGAGTTCTTGAGTGAAATAGGAATACCATTGATTTCATGGAGTATTTATGATGATGAAGAAATACCTAATGAGGCTTCTTCTTTAATTATTCCTGGAGGGTTTCCTGAAAAATATGCGGAGCATATTAGTAACTCTAT
>QCNH01000024.1 GCA_003213275.1 Prochlorococcus sp. AG-424-M03
AAGTGGTAATTGATAATCTTGATTTAAGAAGAAAACGTGCAGTAATAAAAACTCTAACTAAAAGAAAAAATTTATTAATTAGACCATCAGTTGCAAATATTTCTAACATATACATTATTTGTTCTGTTAAAGAGCCAGAGTTAAATTTATCGCAAGTTAATAGGTTTTTGATATCAGCAGAATCTATGGGGGTGGAAGTTTCATTAGTTTTAACAAAGTGTGATTTAATTTCAGAGAAAAGAAGATCTTTTTTACTTGATAAATTTAGGAAATGGGGTTACCAAGCAATTACTTTAAATTTAAGGGAGCCTGATTATTTTATAAATTTATTATCAGAGTTAAAGCAAAAAAAGTGTTCGATATTTATGGGCCCATCTGGAGTTGGTAAAACTACTTTGCTTAATATGATAATTCCAGGTCTTCAAAATAAGACTGCACCAGTTTCTAATAAAATTAAGAGAGGGAAAAATACTACTCGAAATGTTGAGTTATTTTCTCTATCAAATAACAGTTACATTGTGGATACACCTGGTTTTAATATGCAAACTATAGAAGTTGATATGAGATTGTTACCACATCTTTATTCTGAAATATATAAACAAGTAATCGATGAAGGAGTTAGATGTAAATTTCGTAACTGCTTACATTTGAATGATGAGGGATGTAATTTAAACAAATCTTTTGAAAGATATGCCTTTTATAAAGAAATGATCGAATTTTCTAAGAGTCACTATTATCCAAACCAGGAAGATTAAGATTTAATCCACCAGTTAAATCGTTCATTCTTTCTTTCATAGTTGTAGTAGATATTTCATGAGCTTTTCGCATGGCTTGCAAAATATTTTGTTCTATTTTTTCTTTATCTGAATTTAAAATATTTTCTTGCACTTCTACCCTTAAAGGAAGCTGGTTGCCACTTATCCAGACTTTTACCATTTCATCCTCACTGTTTCCTTCAATTTCCATATTTTCAAGTTCATCCTGTAATTTTTGAGCATCTTGCTGAATTTGTTTAGCTTTTTTAAAAGCTTCTGTAAGTTGTCCAAAGTTAGGAAGTCCAAAACCCGCCATTTTATAAAAAGTTTCTTTAATTAGGATAGTCAAAACCAATCATTCTTACTTCCGGTTGAAGATAAATCCCTTTTTTTTGTAGTACTTTTTGTTGAATTACAGTTATTAATTCAAAAATATCTTTTGAACTTGCCGAAGAATTGTTAATTATAAAATTTGCATGCATTTTAGAAACTTCTGCACCCCCAATTGTTAAGCCCTTTAAACCCATATCATCAATTAATTTTGCTGCATAATTATTTTCAGGATTTTTAAAAACACTCCCAAAACTTGGTAGATGATATGGCTGAGTTTCTTTTTTGAATTTCAGGTTATTTTTGGTTGTTTGAATTATTTTTTCAAAATTTCCATTAGGTTCAAAATGTAGCTTTGCACTTATGATTATTAGATCATTATTTTGAAAAGGACTATATCTATATTCAAAATTAATATCTTTTTTTTCAATTTCATATTTTTCAAGAGTTTTCTTATTGATAACTTTCACAGAAATAAGATTATTTGCTAGTGATAAATCACCTGTACCAGCATTCATATAAATTGCTCCTCCTAAAGTACCTGGAATTCCCACAGCCCATTCTCCACCTTGTAAGCCTTTTTTAGCTAAAGAATTAGATAATGTTGGGAGCATTACTCCAGATTCTGCTTTAACAATCCCAGAATATGGTTCTATTGTTAATGACTTCATTTTTTTTGTGCATATAACTAACCCTTTTATCAAGATATTGTTTATTAAAAGATTTGAACCCGCGCCAATTATTTGGCATTGTTGTTTGTTTAACTTTGCCCATTTTATTAGATTGGAAAATTCGTAAATATTTCTTGGCTGAGCAAAATATTCAGCAACTCCACCCACTTTTACAGTTGTATAGTTACTTAGATTAAAGTTTTCAGAAAAATTTTTTTTATTCATAAATTTATTAAATTAACTTACCAGTTTTTTATTTAAAATTGACCAGAAATTATGACAATCACCAGCTCCCATATTCAAAATTAAATCACCTTTTTGAGTTAATTCGTAAAAGTGATTTGTAATTTCATGATAATTATTTATGCAACTAACATTTTTGTTATTTTTATAAATAAGATCAGTGATAATTTTTGAATTAATTTTATCTTCGTTTCCTTCTCCCGCTCCATAAATATCAGTTACGTAGATAACATCTGCTTTTGATAATTCTTCAGCAAATTCACTAGCGAATTGTTTTACTCTAGAGTATCTGTGGGGCTGAAATATAACTACTAATCTACTTTTTTTTACTTGATTATTAAGATTATCCTGAATAAATAATCTTCCTAATTTAATCGTTGCTTTTATTTCATTTGGATGATGTGCATAATCATCATATATATTTCTTTCATCTATTTGGCCTCTGAATTCAAATCTTTTTTTTGGCAATTTTAGGTATTTAATATTTTTTTTAATTTCTATAAAATCTATACCTATCATTCTTGCAGCTGCTATTGAAGCAGTGATATTGGATAAATTGTGTAATCCTGGAATTGGAATATTTAAATTACTAATGAAATTTCCGTTTTCATAATATTTCCCAATCGTATAACTTTTATTAATATCAGTAGGGATTATTGCATAAGCTACGTTCTTTGATGAAGTGTTGGACCATCTACTATCAGAATAAAAATTATTTCTTGAAATTTCACAATCGTAATTAAGTAATAATTTTTTTGAATTTGAGGCGAAATCTTTAAAAGAGCATAAAACTTGTCCTAAATCAGAAAAATGATCGCAATGATCGAAATCAATGTTATTAATTATTCCAATATCAGATTTATATCTATTGATTGTCCCATCAGATTCGTCAACTTCAGCCACTAAAAATTTTGTATTTTCTAAATGACAATTAGAGTTGTAAATAGGAATTATTCCGCCAGTTATCGAAGAAGAATTATGGGTACATAACTCAAGCAATGTAGAAAGGAATGTACTTGTTGATGTTTTTCCATGGCTGCCTGCTACGGCTAATGAAGTATAGGATTGCATTAACATTGCAAGTATCTCTGAACGATGCTTTATTGTTAAATTTTGTTTTCTACAGTATGAAAATTCTTCATTTTCTAGTTTGATCGCTGAGCTTACAACAAAATTAATAAATTTGTTGTTAAATTTTGAAATTACAAATTCAATATTTTGTTTGACTTGAGAATTAAAGATAACTGCTCCTAAATGCTCTAATTGATTAGTCTCATTGTTTTTAATTAAATCAGATCCTGAAACTGAACTACCTTGCTTAAGTAAACCCATTGCTAATGCTGACATTCCAATACCTCCAACGCCAATAAAATGAAAATGACTTTTAGGTAGTAATTCTTTATTCAATGTTTATCTTTTACTTAAATTAAAATAACTTCTAAGTAAAATTTTGGTATTTTTTTCTTAAAAAAAAATGTTTTTTCTCTGGAATTAATACAAAAAATACTTATTTGCTTAATAATTCAAAAAATACTTACGTTATTGCAAAAAATTCAGTATGATCAGCAACTTAGGTTAATCTTTAGAAATTATCATTTATGACTTTGCGTGTTGCTATTAATGGGTTTGGCAGAATTGGTCGAAACTTCATGCGTTGTTGGCTTAGTAGAGGTGCTTACACCAATATTGAGGTTGTTGGAATTAACGTAACTTCCGATCCTAAAACCAACGCCCACCTGCTTAAATATGATTCAGTATTAGGTCCGCTTGAAGGAGTTGATATTCAATATACTGATAACAGTTTTGTGATAAACAACAAAACAATTAAGTGTTTTTCTGATAGAAACATAATGAATCTTCCATGGAAAGATTGGGGAGTTGATTTGGTTATTGAGTCAACTGGTGTTTTTAATACAGATGTTGCTGCAAGTAAACACCTAGAAGTAGGAGCTAAGAAAGTAATTCTTACTGCCCCTGGAAAAGGTGATGGAGTTGGTACTTATGTCGTAGGAGTGAACGCTGATACTTATAAGCATAAAGACTTCGATATTTTAAGTAACGCAAGTTGCACTACAAACTGCTTGGCGCCAGTAGTGAAGGTTTTGGATCAAACTTTTGGTATAAACAAAGGTTTGATGACTACAATTCATAGCTACACTGGTGATCAAAGAATTTTGGATAATAGTCATAGAGACTTAAGGCGCGCTAGAGCAGCAGCAGTAAATATTGTTCCTACTTCAACAGGTGCTGCTAAAGCAGTTGCTTTGGTTTACCCGGAAATGAAAGGTAAACTAACTGGTATTGCAATGAGAGTTCCTACGCCTAATGTTTCGGCAGTTGATTTGGTCTTTGAATCTTCAAAATCTGTCACAAGTGAGGAAGTCAATAATGCTCTTAAAGAAGCTTCTTTAGGTTCAATGAAGGGAATTATTAAATACGGTGATGAACCATTGGTATCCAGCGATTATGCAGGAACTAATGAATCATCAATTGTTGATAGTGATCTTACTATGTGTATCGGTGATAACCTTGTTAAGGTCCTTGCATGGTATGACAATGAGTGGGGTTATAGTCAGAGGGTCGTAGATTTAGCAGAGATTGTTGCTAAAAATTGGGAATAATTAATAGTGTTTAAAAGGTGTATTGTTCAATAATTTATTTTTCTTACGATCTTTAAATTCTATTGAAGGTTCACCTTTAGTAAAAAAACCAATCTCATTAATATTTTGATCTATTGTAGATAAATTCTTTGCCCATTTTTTGGGCAAGGAAAAAACTAATTCGTAATCTTCACCCCCAAAAAAATAATATTCATCCCATTTATCTCCTTTTGGCCAATCCTTATCTTTGGGTAGTTTCTCGTAATTCAAAATTGCTTTACAGTTGCTAGCGATTGCTAAATCTTGTATTGCTTGAAATAAACCATCACTGCTATCAGTACATCCTATTTTCGTTATTTTTTTATTGGAGCGTGTTTTAATGAGTTTTTTGAGAAAATTTGGGTAAACTTGAGGATGACAAAAATGTTCAATGGACTTTCTGATTAATCTTTCATTTAGAAAAACATTATTATCAAAATTAATTGTATTTTGCATCATAAATCCTAGTTTGCTAAGACCATGAATTCCTGTGGTTAAGATGACTTCACCTGGTTTACATGCGTTTCTTCTTAATTTAAGTTCCCCTTGGATGCCAAGGGCTGTAATTGATATAGTTTTTTGATTCCCTTTTGAGCAATCTCCTCCAAGAATTATCCCACCATATTGTTTTAAAGCTTTATTTATTCCTCTATATAACTCTTCAACCCAAACCCACTCAGTTTTAGCAGGTAAAATTAGACTTATTGTAATTCCTATAGTTTTTTTACTTCCACTGGATAATAAGTCAGAGATGTTGCTAACAACTGCTTTCCATCCAAGATCTTGGGGTGAAATAGTAATTTCATTGAAATGAACATTTTCTACCAAAGAATCATTATTAACAAGTAAGTTTTCATTTTTAGTTTTGATTAAAGCACAATCATCTGAAGCTTGATTTTTAGGCATAAATTTTCCAAGCCTTTTTATTAATTCTTTTTCCCCTATCTCTTCTAATAATTCTTTACGCATTTAATTTGAGGTTTTCAATCCCTTCTAAAACATCAATGGAGATAATTGTGTCATCTTTGGTTAGTTCTTCTAATACATCAAAACCATCTACAACATAGCCAAAGGCAGCATTCCTTCCATCAATTAAATTGCGACCTGCTGGGTTTAATTCTGCTTCATATAAAAAAAAGAAAAATTGCGAGGAGCCATCATCAACCGCAGTATTCGAGTGGGACCATCCTAGTGTTCCAAGTGTTGCGAAAGGTAATGTTGGTGTCTCTGTGTAAAGGCCTAAATCTTCAAAAGTTTGATTATAAAAAGTATCCTTTTCATTAGGGATTCTAATTTCGAGAGGAACGTGTCGTTCTTCATTTGTTTCAGGATCTACATAACCAATTGCCTCGCCAATTGGATCACCTGTTTGCAGAACAAAAAATTCTTCTGCTCTGTTTATAGGTAAATCTGTATAGAATTTTTTTGAAGATAAATCTATAAATGCTCCTGCCGTCAGAGGGGCGTTAAATCCATCTATAATTGCTTTCATGTCTCCTTTGGAAGTTTTTATATTTACTTTTGCTCTGCCTAATAATCTTGGTAGATTATCAAATTCTTCTGGAATGAAGTAAGGAAATTGATTTGGTAGAAAATATTCTTCCAATCCACCAATTTTATCTAAAGTATCTTTTCGGGTTGACACAAATGAGGCCTTATCCTTTGATTTAGCATGATCTTGAAGGCTATCAAAATCATCTTTGAGTTCTAAAAATGTTTTTTCAGCAATTTTCTGTTTATCATTAGGTAATTCTTGAATAATTCGATTTTGATATTTTTTTAGTAAAGATTGACATTTTGTAACAGTTTTTGTCAGAGCTGGCCATCTCCCTCCTCTTACATAGTTACTAGTTCCTTCTAATTTATGTTGAATTTCTTGCAATTCAACTTGCTTGATAGGGAGTGCGTTTCTGAGGATTGCATTAGGGTCTTTTACCGCATTTCCAGTAGGTAAATCAGCTAGAACTTGAATTGGTTTAAGGAGAAAAACATGTAAAATTATGATTGAAAGACTTAAGAAAAGTTTGTTCTGATTTGATAAGAATTTTTGCATAGCACTCTTGCAGGTTTATGATCCTTGGGGATGTAATACAGGAATGATTTCCAGTAACGATTTTCGCACAGGTACCACCATCGAATTGGATGGACAAGTTTGGCGGGTTGTAGAATTTCTACATGTCAAGCCTGGTAAGGGTTCTGCTTTCGTGCGAACAAAATTAAAATCAGTTCAAAACGGCAACGTGGTTGAAAAAACTTTTCGAGCCGGAGAATCAGTACAGCAGGCTATCCTTGAAAAGTCTAACCTGCAACATACTTATGTGGAGTCTGGAGATTATGTTTTTATGGATATGACAAGTTTTGAAGAGACAAGACTTTCCTCCAACCAAATCGGTAAAGGTGCAAAGTACTTAAAAGAAGGAATGGAGGTTAATGTAATTTTCTATAATGGTAAAGTTTTAGAAGTGGAACTTCCGATAGCGATTACTTTAAAAGTGACAGAGACTGATCCTGGAGTTAAAGGCGATACTGCTAGTGGGGGCACTAAACCAGCTATTCTAGAAACGGGTGCTCAAGTTATGGTTCCTTTATTTATTTCTGTGGGAGAAATGATTAAAGTTGATACTCGTAACGATAGTTATCTTGGACGTGAAAATTAATGGCTATGAAATTAGATCATGAAGACTTAAATCGCTTAATAGAGAAAATCTCAACAAGCGATATTCAAGAATTCTCACTAGAGGGAGAAGATTTTAAACTCGAAATAAAACGGAACTTATTTGATCAGAACCAACTTACAAATAATTTAGTTTCTAATAATGCACTTGATAGGCAAATAATTGCCAATCAAAAATCTATTAATGATAACGTCTCAATAGTTAATGAACCTGAGTCGCCTCAAGTAGCCCCTCCAGGGCGTTCCGACCTTACGGATATTACATCACCTATGGTTGGCACCTTTTATAGGGCTGCAGCCCCTGGTGAGGACCCGTTCGTTGAAGTAGGAAACAATGTTAAGGTAGGTCAAACTATTTGCATTTTGGAAGCTATGAAATTAATGAATGAAATTGAATCTGAATTTAACGCTGAAATAGTAGAGATTCTTGTTGAAAATGGAACGCCAGTTGAATTTGGTCAAGTCTTAATGCGTGTTAAGAAGTATTAAATTTTAGACATATCTATGGCAGCCTTTATGGCCTCAATCATGCTTTGACATTGAGCTATTCCTTTACCAGCTATATCGAACCCAGTTCCATGATCTGGAGATGTTCTTATAAATGGTAATCCTATAGTTGTGTTTACTGAGTAATTAAGAGCTATAACCTTCATGGGTATTAAACCTTGATCGTGATACATAGCAAGAATGCCATCATGTTTTTCAGCATCTTTGTTTCTCCAAGCTTGGGAAGATGAATTCCAGCAACTATCTGGTGATAAAGGGCCTAATAGTTGTATATCTCTATTTTTCTTATTCCAATCAATTAATGCATCATTAAGCCAATCTCTTTCTTCATTACCCAAAATACCTTCTTCGCCAGCATGAGGGTTTAATCCGGCAACTTTTAAAGTAGGTTTCTTAGTATGTGTTAAACAAAACTCTTTAAAAAGATCTAATTTAGCATGGATTAATTTTGTATTTAGCTTCTTTGGCACCTCACAAAGTGGAATGTGGGTTGTAGCTAGTAAGGTATTAAATCTCCAACCAGTAATTGGTGATTTAGCTGTGAATAACATTCCAACATTTTTTACTCCACATGATTTTGCTAGTACTTCAGTTTGCCCCGCAAAGTAATGACCTGCTAGAGACCATGATTTCTTGCAAATTGGGCCTGTTACAAGTGCTGAATTCGGATATTGTTTTACAAGTGAAATTGCTTTTGTTAAGTAATAGAAACTTGAATTACCATAACTTGATTTAGATTCATTTTCAGATGAAGAAATTTCGAGATCATGAATTTCTAAATTTTTGGGGTTTGCGATATTTTTCAATCCTAAAGATCTAAGATGGATATATGTATTTTGTAGATTTTGTTTTGAACCAACTAATATAAATTTAATATTTTCGGGTATCTCATTAGAACAAAGAGCTTTTAAAATTATTTCAGGTCCTACACCAGACTCATCTCCGACGCTTAAAATAATCTTAAATGCATCATTAGTATTTTTAATATTCATAAAAAGGTTTAAAATTTATTTTTAACTGTTTAAAAAGCAGTTTTTTAAGCCTAATTTATAGTTTTTATAAATTAGTTTATATCCAAGCGTTTCGCATAAAAGTTTATTAGAAACTCTTCTATTCTCCATCCAAAACGATTGAGCTATAGATGACAATTCCTTTTTTGCATCTTCAAATAATATTGGCTTTGGCATTTTTAACCCGAGTAGATCGTAACAATATTGAATAACTTCTATTTGAGAACAGGGTTCATCATCTGCAATATTAATAATTTGGTGAAACTTTAAAAAATCTTTATTTTGTAATATATAAATAATTGCATTTGTAATATCAGCAACATGTATCCTTGAAAATACTTGATCTTTTTTAGAAATAACGCGAATTTTTTGATTTTTGATTGCTTCAAAGGTAGATCTTCCAGGTCCATAAATACCCGGTAGCCTAAAAATTTGTACAGGCAAGCCTGATTTAATCCATTCTTTTTCGCAATTTAATCTATTATGACTTCTTTTTTGGAAAGGATTAGGTTGATCTGATTCAGAAACCCAGTCACCTTTGGTGTTTCCATATACTCCTGTGGTAGATAAATATCCAACCCATTCAAGAGATAAGCTTTGTAGTTTACTTTGAAGAATTCCTAATACTGGATCATTACCATTTTTGTCTGGAGGTATGCAACTAAGAATATGGGTGACTCCATCAAAAATTTTTTTATCAGGAACTATATCGTTTTCACTATTAAACACAAAACTTTCTGGATCTTTATTTGCAGATCTTGAACTTGTTAAAGCAATACAACCGTATCTTCTTATGGTTTTTGCAAAAAAACTACCGCTGAAACCGCATCCAAAGATTAAAAATTTATTTCTATTTCCTAGTAAACTTGCGATATTCTTCATACGGCATTAAAGTAGTACATATGTATTATTTAACAATGAAGGCAGCTGTTGAACCTGATGTAAAATCAAAAACTTTCTGCATTAGCAAAAGTTATACACTTTTGAAAGAAAAAGAAGTAAGTTTAATTAATAATAAATTCTACCAAAGATTATTAGCTGTACTTATTTCATTGTCTACATTTTTAATATTCCCAGAATCGCCAAGACAATTGGAAAATATATGCGAGAGCTATAACTCTAGAAAAATATGTAGTGTTTGGTAGTTAAGCCGCTTCATATTTTGATTCCCCTGTTTCGTAATTTTTATGACTCACTTCACAATTAGGATTAGCCCATTGCAATAGTCTTATAGCCAATCTTAAATCTCCTTCTAACCACGCCCTTATAGCCATTGCTCTTCTAGGATCATAAAATTTTTGTCTTCTATACCAATACAAAGCGTTTTCATCAGATTTATCACCATTACAAGAAAGACATGCTGGAACACAGTTTTCTGTAGTACTTAACCCTCCTTGGCTTCTTGGTAAAACATGGTCAATTGATTCAGATGGTTTGCCGCAGTATATACAACTCTTTCCTGTAAATCTATGAATTGACTTTCGCCATTGTCTAAATCTGAATTTAGGACATAAATCCTCTAAAAATACCGCATCATTAATATGCATTCAGATCATTTATTTAAATAAATAATCGCTTGAATATATCAAAAGTCAATATTTATTTATCATTTTTTAGTTGAAATTTGTTTTTTAAAATATTATTTAGTGTTAATAGATACAAAATAAAATTTATTAAAAAATCTTCTCTAAAAACTATTATCTTTTAGAAATCTTTTTTTAATAACTATATCTATCCAGGGTTTCTTCGGTAAATTCTTCATTAGTTTCTTCTAATTCTTTTTCTAACCTTTTTCTTTTGTTTTCTCTATCTTTGAATTCTTGTTCTTTTTTTTCTTCTTCTTTTTGTAAATCTCTTATTAGTTTTCTATTGGGATGAAGTTTGTCTAAATATTCAACACAATAGCTAAATTTTTCTCTTTCTCTTATCACTGTTTCAGTAATTTGCGATGCTCCTTGTTTGGGTGAAACTTTGAAAATTCCTCCTTTTTGTTTTTTTATGTAAGTATATGCTGCATCCCAACTACTTTCATGGTCATTGCCGCCATCTCTCATGGTGCAAAAGATTTCTGCTCCAAATGAACTTGCATTTACGTTTGATGTTGTAAGAGTTAAAGGAGTTAATATTCCTAAAGTTAAATATATTAGTTTTTTTTGTTTGAATCTTTGCATTACACTTTTTTCTTCTATTTAAAAATATCTTTTATTACGAATATGTCTATAGAAATTTAAGATTTTATAATCCCAAATAAGTTTAAGCATTTCACAACTAGAGGAAGAATTAGAAGTACGGTAATTAACCGTACTGCGTGCAGAGTTGCAACTGCAGCTCCTACTCCATATTCTGATCCTACAAGACTCATACCACTAATTCCTCCTGGTGCAGCTCCTAGAATTGTTGTAATAACATCTATATTAAGTAATCTGCTTGTCCATAATCCAATTGCTAATCCTGTAATAACTAAAGTAAAAGTTATTAAGATAGCAGGCCTCCATAAGCTTTGAAGGTCAGCTAATGAGTCTTTAGTTAATGATGTTCCAATAACTGTTCCAATTCCAATTTCTAATATTGTTCTTGTGCCAATTGGCCATTCCGCTATATCAACTTTGCCACTAATGCTAAGTATGCTTGCGCCTATTAAAGCTCCTGCAAGAGGAGCTGCAGGGATACCAGTTTTTAGAGCTAAAGCACCAAAAAACCCTCCAGCAATTAGATAATAGATCAGATTTATGTTTAGCATGATTTTTAAAGTTGTTTGGACATAATATTAGAAAAATTTTTTTATGCTTGGGTTTATATTCAAATTATTTTTTTTTTCCACTCGCAATGTCACCTTTTGTTGGCATAATATTGTTTAAAGCATGAATTTTTATGTCTTCAAAAGTTTCATTTAAAGCTAATACAAGCCGCATAAAGAAAAAATTGTCTTTTTTTGAGGGTGGTCACCAGCTTGAAAAATTAGAGTTTGCTCTTGCAATTGCTCAAACAAAGGGAGATGAAAAAAAAACAATTGTTCTTAGAAAAAAGATTGTTGAATTAGGTGGAAATATTGAAGAGCCTGGAACGTAATTTAATTTGTTTCAAGATATTTTGAAGCTACCACTAATGCTTCGCCAGCTTGTTCAGCTGTTATTCTTCCTAGATCAAGAAGCGTATTGCTTATAGCAGAAATTACTGTAATGATATCTCTATCATTTATATAGCCTAAGTGACCGACTCTAAATATTTTTCCTTTCAAATGATCTTGACCTCCGGCGAGTAGAATATCGAACTTATTTTTTATTGTCTTCCTAAATTCTTCAGCATCCATTTCTCCTGTTTTTATTGCAGTAATTGCGGGACTTAAATATTTTTCATCAGCAAATAATTTTAGATTTAAAGTTTTTACAGCATTGCTCATTGCTAATTTATGTTTCTTATGTCTAAGAAAAATATTGTCTAGTCCTTCTTCTCGCATCATTTTTAAAGACTCATCTAAAGCAAAAACCAAATTAACTGCAGGAGTGTATGGATTACTCTTACTTAAAAGACTCTTTCTGTAGGATTGTAAATTTAAATAAAATTTTGGTAAGTCAGACTTTTCTGAAGCTTTCCAGGCTTTTTGGCTCATTGCTATAAAGCTTAGACCTGGCGGTATCATGTATCCCTTTTGTGAACCTGAAGCAACAACATCTAATTGCCATTCATCTATGGGTACATTGCAAGCTCCAAGACTTGTCACGCAGTCAACAATTGATAATGCCGTGTTATGTTCCCGAATATATGAACTTATAGTTTCTAGATCATTAATTACACCTGTGGAGGTTTCAGAATGAGTTAAAATAACACCTTTTATTTCTTTTTCTTTATCCTTTCTTAATACTGTTTTGAAATCTTCTGGATCAAGTGGAGTACCCCATTCGGAATCAATTTTTATTACATTTAAACCAAATTCCTTAGCAACTTTTACCCATCTTTCGCCAAATTTTCCATTTTCTCCACAAATAACTTTATCTCCTTTACTTAAGGTATTTATTATTCCAGCTTCCATTGCGGCAGTTCCACTGCCAGTAATTGTTAGAACATCATTTTGAGTTTGATGAAGCCACTGTAAATTTTTAGTTGTACTTTCTACGAGATCTTGAAATTCTTTACTCCGATGGCCAATTGGATGCTTACTTAATGCTTGTAAAACTTTTTCTGGAACTGGTGTTGGTCCAGGAATCATCAATGATAATTTTTGTTGTATGGCCACTTTTTGTTAAATAGGTCATTCTTAGATTAGTTCTCATTATATATTTTTCAATTACTTGATTTGAAAAAAGGATTTTCTTTACCTTTGTGGGTTGCTGGAGCTGCTAGGTCAGCATTAAAAAAACTTGTAGGCTTGCCATTTGAGAAGTATGAACTAATAAAAATTCCTAATGAAAAAAAGCAATAAAAATCGAGATTCATTCTGTTGGTTTAATAAAAGGTGACTCGCATGCATTAGGAATTTCGTTTGCAAAGTCTGGCTTAGCTCTTGATATTACACAAAACTTAGAAATATGGGTAATAGCCTCTTTAGAAAAAATTTCTTTTAATAATTCTCTGCAAACAAATCCAATAAATATTATTGCAGGATCAGGTGTAGGTAAAAAAGAGAATACATCAGAGATATGCATTTCTAATTTTGCTAAAGAAGTTTTATATGAAAATTTATTAAATATTATTCCAGAGGGTTTAAATTTGAAATTAGAAATTATTTTCCCAAATGGGGAGTTTTTAGCTGAGAGAACTAGTAATAAGTCATTTGGTATTGTGGATGGATTATCTATTATTGGAAATTCTGCTGAGACTTATTCGAGTGCTTCACCAGATCAATTAGAAGAGGCTAAAACAAAGCTAGCAAAGTTAATTAAAAATGATTTTAAAGGGAAAGTTGTTTTTGTTATTGGTGAAAACGGCTTAAATTTGGCAAAAACTTGTAATGTTGTTTTGCCAATAATAAAAGTTGGTAACTGGGTAGGACCGCTAATAGTTGATGCTGCAACAAAAAATGTTAAAACTGTAATTCTTTTTGGTTATCATGGAAAATTAATTAAATTAGCAGGCGGAATTTTTCATACACATAATCATTTAGCTGATGGTAGGATAGAAATCCTTGTTTATTTAGCCGTTAAAGAAAAAGTACCGCCTGAAATAATAGTCCAATTGTCTTGTTTAAATACCCTCGAAGATGCCTTATTACTACTTGAGAGCTTTGATAAATCAATAGCTGAAAAATTATTTTTAAATCTATCAAATACGATTGAAAAGCGTTCTTTTGCATATGTAAATAGGTATTTAAAAACGGATATGGAAATCGCATCAATTATTTTTGATAGAAAAAGGAAAATAAGGTGGTCTGGAACTAATGGTAAAAAGTATATTTCTTATTTTCAATGAGATTAATTATGCTTTTGTAAATAAATTGAGCTAACTTTTATACATGAGTCAAACATCTTTAAAAAAAGAACGAGATCCCTCAATATTAATTTTAGATTTTGGATCTCAATATTCTGAATTGATTGCAAGAAGAATTAGAGAAACTAATGTTTTTTCTCTTGTAGTAAGTAACTGTATTTCAATTAAGGATATTAAGGATATTAATCCTAAAGGGATAATTTTGAGTGGAGGTCCAAATTCTGTTTATGAACAAAATGCTCCTATATGTGATGAAAAAATTTTTAACTTAGGAATTCCTATTCTTGGCATATGCTATGGAATGCAATTAATGGTCAAAGAACTCGGAGGATCTGTTACCTCAGCAACCAAAAAAGCTGAGTATGGAAGAGCACCAATAACTATAGATCAAGAATCTGACCTGCTTTCTGATGTAGAAGATAAATCTATAATGTGGATGAGTCATGGCGATTCAATTAATTCTTTGCCTGGTGGATTTACTAAAATTGCTCATACGGAGAACACACTCCATGCAGCAATTGCAAATGAAAAAAAGAAACTATTTGGCGTACAATTTCATCCTGAAGTTATTCATTCAGAGTTTGGGATGACGGTTATCAAAAATTTTGTTTATAAAATTTCTTGTTGTGCGGCTGATTGGACAACCGAAACATATATAGAAGAAACTATTCCCAGGATAAGAGAGAAAGTTGGCAATAAAAAAGTTTTGCTTGCTTTGTCAGGAGGAGTTGATTCGTCAACTCTTGCTTTTCTTCTAAATAAAGCAATTGGAAATCAGCTTACATGCATGTTTATAGATCAAGGTTTTATGAGGAAAGGTGAACCTGAATTTTTAATGAATTTTTTTGATAAGAAATTTCATATAAAGGTTGAATATATTAATGCAAGAGAAAGGTTTATTGCTAAATTACAGGGAGTTACTGATCCAGAACAAAAAAGGAAAATTATTGGTGAAGAATTTATTAGGGTATTCGAAGAAGAAAGCAATAGATTAGGACCTTTTCAGTATTTAGCTCAAGGTACTCTTTATCCTGATGTTATTGAAAGTGCTGGTACTAATATTGATCCTAATACAGGTGAAAGAATAGCTGTAAAAATAAAGAGTCATCATAACGTGGGTGGATTACCAAAAGATTTACAATTTAAATTAGTTGAGCCATTAAGAAAACTTTTTAAGGATGAAGTCCGCAAATTGGGTGCTGCTCTAGGTTTGCCGGATGAAATCATAAAAAGACATCCATTCCCAGGGCCAGGGTTAGCGATAAGAATTTTGGGAGAAGTGAATAATGAAAAACTTAATTGTTTAAGAGATGCAGACTGGATAGTGAGAGACGAAATTAAAAAAGCAGGTCTTTACAATGATATTTGGCAAGCTTTTGCAGTATTGTTGCCGGTTAAAACCGTAGGAGTGATGGGTGATAAAAGGACTTATGCATGGCCAATAGTTTTACGTTGTGTATCTAGTGAAGATGGTATGACAGCAGATTGGTCAAAAATTCCTTTTAAGATTTTGGAGAGGATTGCAAATAGAATCGTAAATGAAGTAGTTTCAGTTAATAGAGTTGTTTATGATATTACTAGCAAACCTCCTGGAACTATTGAGTGGGAGTAGGGGATCTCAGCATTTTTTGAGATGTTTTTCTTCAAATGTTGCCCAGTTTTGTAAGTTGGTTTTAGGAGGTTATGTCTTGATATTTTTCAGTTTGAGTTAGGGTTTCTATAGCAGGTTTCAGCATATCTTTGTAATTTTTCCATCCACCAATTGATTTTGAATTAATTTGGGAACGAACTTGAATATTGCTTGCGGTTGATACTGAGCGTGGATTTAGATGAGGTGATAAATATGCATCATCCCACTTCCAACCCAACCAAGAGATTAACGATTTAATTGCTTTATTAGGATTAGTCACTAACAAATCATAATTCAAGTCGTATATTTTTGATCTAAATCTCTTCTTATATTCTGTCATTAAACTTTCTTGATCTAAATAAACTCTTGCGCAATCAATTAAGGAAGACGCGAATTCATTGACACCATATGCTTTATAAGAAAAATGTGCTCGGTAAATTGACAGAATATTATCTAAAGGATTTCTAAAAGAATGTATAATTTTTGCATTTGGTATTGTTTTGGCGATAATACCTGCGTATTGATAGTTGAATAACCATTTGTTTGTTGTGATATTCAATTCCGTCTTTTTATTTACTTTTTCGCAATATAATTCAGCAAGATTTATATCTTTTTTAGACTCCTTAGACTCTAGGAATGATTCCTCTAATATATTAATTTCACCTAGATCATATACATCTTTGCTAAGACTAAGAATTGATTCTAATAATGTAGAACCACTTCTAGGCATTCCTACAATAAAAATACTCTCAGAATAATTTGTGTGTTCTACTTGATTAATTTCTTTTTTCTCAGATTCAATAAGTAATATTTTAGATTTATTGATTAATAAATTAGAGTTAGATGGATTAAGATCAAGTTTAAGTTGATTTGCTAATTGAAGGTATTTAGCACTATTAGCGTAATTCTTTTCTTTGTGAAGAATATTTGCTCTTGCAAAGTAAATATTAATTTGATCTTTTTTTGATCTTTTATTTAAGATACTTTCAGAAAAGAGTTGATCCTGCCATATC
>QCNH01000025.1 GCA_003213275.1 Prochlorococcus sp. AG-424-M03
CATTGGTTGGTGGAGTATTAAATATAGTCTTACTTTTTTTTATATCAGAAGAAAAGAAATCCCCAAATTGATCATTTTTTACTCTTCCTATAAACTGCACATAGTTACCTAATTCTGCTAAACCTACAACGGTATTTGCTGAGGACCCCCCTGAAATTTGTTTGATAACTTTGCAATTCTCTAACAATGTCTGAGATTGATCAGCATTAATAAGATTCATTGAGCCTTTCTCTAGATTATTTATCTCAAGAAAATCATCTTCAATATTTACGATAATATCTACTATTGCATTGCCCAAACCAATGAGGTCAAAAATTTTATTTTGTTCTATATGTCTAAAGGATTCCCTCATTAATTTAGAAGTAAATTACCTTAGAAGTGCTCTTTTAGGTCCATGAATTGGGTCTTCAATTACTATAGTTTGATCTCTATTCGCCCCTAAAGAGACAATAGCAATTGGGACCTCCATTAATTCAGCTAAAAATCTCAGATAGTTCATAGCATTTTCAGGGAGATCAGAAAGTTTTCTGCAATTTGCAGTTGAACATTGCCAACCTTTTAATTTTTTGAAGATTGGCTTACATTTTTTCAAGTCATCTGAATTTGTAGGAAAGTAGTCTATTTCCTCTCCATCGAGGTCATATGCAATGCAAACTTGAATCTCATCTAATTCATCTAATACATCTAGTTTTGTAACTGCTAAACAATCAAGACCATTTACAGATACTGCATATTTACCAATAACCCCATCAAACCACCCGCATCTCCTTCTCCTCCCAGTAGTGGTTCCAAATTCACTGCCTCTATCACAGAGTTGATCATTAATACTCCCTTGTAATTCCGTTGGGAATGGCCCTTCACCAACTCTTGTGGTGTATGCTTTTGCCACTCCTATAACTCTATCAATTAACGTGGGACCAACTCCGGCTCCAATACATGCTCCTCCTGATATGGGGTTTGATGAGGTGACAAAAGGATATGTCCCATGATCTAAGTCAAGTAAAGTACCTTGTGCACCTTCAAATAGAATATTTTTCTTGTTTCTTGAGGCTGCATGGATAGTCCTTGTACAGTCAACAACATGCCTTGATAATCTTTTGCCATAGTCAATATATTCTTCAACTATGTCTTCTAATTCAAGTGGTTTAATACCATAGATTTTTTCTAATAAACCGTTTTTTTCTCTTAATGGAACTTCTATCACATCACTTAGCCTTTCCTTATTAAGTAAATCTCTTACTCTAATGCCATTTCTTTGCGACTTATCCGCATAAGTTGGACCAATCCCACGACCTGTTGTTCCTATTTTATTTGAACCTCTATCAGTCTCCATAGCTTCATCTAATATTCTGTGGTATGGCATTGTTACATGTGAAGTTGATGAAATTTTTAATCCTGAGATGTCAATTCCATTATCGATTAACATATCAATTTCTTTCAGCAAGATTTTTGGATCTACAACTGTTCCTGATCCAATTAGACAAGTAGTATTTTTATAAAGTATCCCTGAAGGTATTAAATGTAATTTTAGGACTTTATCATCTACAACTATAGTATGCCCTGCATTTACTCCCCCCTGATAGCGTACGACGACATCTGCCGAACGACTAAGTAAATCAGTTATTTTACCTTTTCCTTCGTCACCCCATTGGGCTCCGATTACAACAACATTGGCCAATTTTAGAAGAGCATTATTTTTGTGCGAATATATAATATATTCAAAAATCTTGGTTTACTTTTAAAAAGTAAATGAATTGTATCAACTTTCTCTGAGAACCATTTTTTCAGCTAGAGAAAATTCTTTTGTAAGACGCTCCTTAAGTTTATCTGGTAATGGTCTACTTGCAAAGTTTTTGTAATGGCCAGCCATAGCATTTAATGCAGTTTGCATAGTCGTAAATGATTGAGTTTTGTTTACCATCCCTCTATTTCTGTATCTAGAAATATAGTCAGTTATAAGGGTAAGAGCTTCACTTCTGACTTCATCTTTATTTGGAGAATCTTTTGGAGTATCAACAGCTGTTTGTAATGTTTTAACAACTGAAATTGTATCTTTTGCATAGTTACCTGTCATTGAGGTTTTTGCAGCTATAGAAGGGGAATTAAATAATGTAAAAACAACGATCAAAGATAGTGCAAAAGATATAGCTTTAGTAAGATTTTTAAAAATTAACTTTGATGTCCTTTCCATTAACATAATTTAGCTCCAAAAAAATTTAGCTTTATGAGACTTTATTGTACATTATTTCTGATTCGGAAATAAATTTTTCCAACAGTTTATCGGCAGTAATTTTAAATTTAGTATTATTTGTTCTGCATAAAAGTTCTACTTCTTTTTTAATAGAATCTCTTCCAATAATTATCTGAAAAGGAATACCAATTAATTCTGCATCTTTAAATTTTACTCCCGCTCTATCCTCCCTATCATCAAGAAGAACGTCAATTTTATTTTTTATAAAGTCTTTATATATTTGCTCAGTAAGATCTTTTTGAATAGGATCTTTTAAGTTTGTGGGAATAATAATAACTTCAAAAGGAGAAATCTGAATTGGCCAACAAATCCCCTTTTGATCATGATTCTGTTCAATAGCAGCTTGAGCTATTCGCGTTACTCCAATTCCATAACAACCCATCCATAAATTTTTTAACTTACCATCCTTATCAGAAAACTTAGCATTTAATTTTTCACTATATTTTTGACCTAGTTGGAAGATATGTCCTATTTCTATACCTTTTTTTTCGTTTAGTTTCTCATTATCATCAATTTTTATTTTATCTCCTTTTTTAGCATTTCTGATATCTTCAATTAGATAATCTTTAGAGTTAAAGGTAAATCCCTGAAAAAATTTGTGGAAATTAACTTTATTCCCACCACTTATAAACTTTGAAAGGTTACTAGCAGAATGATCAATTATTCTTGTCCATTTTTTATCCCAATTAGAACTCGCTTTAATAGTTTTATTGTCTAAATCTGGTCCTATAAAACCTAAAGGAAAATTTAATAGGTTTTTTTCGATAATGTTTTTGTCCTCAATTTTCTTAAGATTAAGGAGGTTGAAACTATTAAGATTATTTATTAAGTTAAAAAGCTTTACTTCATTAATATGTTGATCGCCTCTTATGCATGTAAGAATTGGGACTTCCAATTTACCTTCGAACTGTGCAAGAAATACTACAACCTTAATAATCTGAGTGGGGTCTAAATTATTATTTTCGCAAACTTCGATGATTGTTTTTTGTTGAGGTGTTTCTAGCCACTCTGAAATATTATCTTTTAATGGAATAGCTGGAGAGGGTATAGACACGGCTTTTTCAATATTTGCAGCATAAGAACCGCTTTGGGTAAACAAGATGGTATCTTCTCCAGCATCAGCAGTGACCATAAATTCTTTGGAGGACGCACCGCCAATGGCTCCACTATCTGCTTCAACCCCTACTGTTTGCAGTCCACAAGATTTAAAAATATTTTCATAAGCATTGCCCACCTTTTCATAAAATGAAGCAAGATCGTTTTCTGAAGAATGGAAAGAATAACCATCTTTCATTATAAATTCTCTACTTCTCATTAATCCAAACCTTGGCCTTATCTCGTCTCTAAATTTTGTCTGAATTTGGTAAAAACATTGAGGTAATTGCTTGTAAGAGTTGATTATTTCTGATGCAATATTCGTAATCACCTCTTCGTGAGTTGGTGCCAAACCAAATTCTTTTCCTTGTCTATCTTTGAGATTAAACATTATTCCTTCCCCTGCTGTATATCCTTCCCATCTTTCACTTTTTTTCCATAAGTCTGCCGGATGAAGTTGCGGTAAGAGTAATTTTGTGCAACCAATACTATTAAGTTCTCTCTCTATTATTGAGGATATTTTTTCAATAACTCTAAGCATTATTGGCATGTATGCATAAATGCCGCTGTTAACTCTGCGAATGTAACCAGCTTTTAAAAGTAATTGATGTGAAATAATCTCAGCTTCAGAAGGTGTGTCACGAAGTGTCCCCAGAGGAAATGAGGTGGTCACGCGCATACAAAAAATCCTTAATAATAATTAATTTTATCAATTAAGATGAAAAAAGAATTTAAAGTGTCTTGAGTCCCTCAACGCGGCTAGTCTAGAAATATTCTTTCTGCTAACTTCTTCAGTAATGAAGTTAAAACTCTTTTAAAAAAATTCATTATTTTTAAAACATTTTTCTTAAGTTTATGGAAAATATAGATTCCAATATTTCTAGCGAAGAAGAATTAGTAGGTATTGATGAAGTTCAAAAATTTCTAAACAGATCAAGAGCTTCTGTTTATAGATATACAAATACTGATTTAAGAAATCTAAACCCCAGTTTTAATCCAAGAAAATTAAATCCCGAATTTAGAACTGATCAAAAAGATCCATTAAAATTCCATCCAAATGAAGTAGCAAGATTTGCCAAAGACATTTTAAGAATAAAGGAAGTTACTGTAGAAGTATTTAATACACCTTCCTCAGCTGCTCAAAATATACTTGTACAAATATTAGATGAATTAAAATCTATTAGGTCGTTACTAGAAAAAGAATAATTAAAAAGTAACTAAAGAATGTTTTGATTTATTGACATTTAGAATGTAGGATAATGGAGTTCAAATATCTCCTTAACCTTTACCAATTAAGAGTTCTTGAGTTATACGAAATCTAATCACTTTATAAAAAGTGAATCAAGTGAAGAATCTTCTCTTGGTTCTGTTCTGAGTGATCTTGAAACAGATGATGATGACCCCTTAAGTATAAGGAGTTTATCGATAACTTTTTTAGGTATTATTTTTGCCTTTTTGACATTTATATTACCTTCAATCAGTATTTTAATTGGAAGACCTTTCTCTCAAGGAAACGAGGTAATTTTTAATCACGACTTTAAAAAAGATGGATCTTAGTTCGATACCTCCATCTCCTATTAAGGGAATAGTGAATATAGTTGTTGAAATACCCGCAGGCAGTAGGAACAAATATGAATATTGTTCTGAAGCTGGAATAATGGCATTAGATAGGGTATTACACTCTTCAGTGAGGTATCCTTTTGATTATGGTTTTATTCCAAATACCCTTGCAGAAGATGGAGCTCCTCTTGATGCAATGGTAATAATGGATGAACCTACTTTTGCTGGATGTTTGATAAAGGCTAGACCTATTGGAGTTTTGGACATGCATGATTGTGGAGCATATGACGGAAAACTCTTATGTGTGCCAATGGCTAATTCTAGACAAGAAAATATAGTAAGTATTAATCAAATTGCTCCAAATCAGCTAGAAGATGTAGCTGAATTTTTTAGAACTAGTAAAGGACTTGATGGAAGAGAAGTGCAAATTGATGGTTGGAGGGATTTTGATGTAGTTGAAGATTTATTGAAAAATTGTACACCTCTAAAAAAGAAAAACTTTAAAGTGATTAAGAAATCAACAATTAGCAAAGTAAATTGAAAAAAATAATTTTTTATAGTTATTTGAAATGCTCTACTTGTAGAAAAGCTTCAAAGTGGCTTGATAGAAAAGATTTAGAATACCAATTAGTTGATATTGTAAAAGATCCTCCATTATTAAAGTATTTAAATCAAGCTTTAGAACAGTGCTCTTTAGATAAAAAAAAGATTTTTCATACGAGAGGCAAAGCCTTTAAATCGATTAATCTTGATATTTACTCTTTATCAAGGGAAGAAATTATTGAACTTCTTTTGAGTGATGGCAAATTAATTAAAAGACCATTTTTGGTTTACGAAGAAAAAAAGATAATACTAGGATTTAATGAAATTGAATATGCCAAGCAATTTATGTAAGGTAAAAAAATCAAGCCTTTAATAAATTTATGTCTGCTTTTTTTAAAAGTTTTTTCAAAGAATGGGGTCTATTAATTCTATTAACTTTTTTTGTTTCTTCTTGTAGGTCTTTTTTTGCAGAACCTCGTTATATCCCTTCCGGTTCTATGCTCCCTGAATTACAAATAAACGATAGGTTAATTATTGAAAAATTCTCTTTGAGGAACTCTTTACCAAAAAGAGGAGATATTGTCGTTTTTAATTCTCCTTTTTCATTTGATGAAAAACTAATTTCATCAAGATCTAAGCCTTTGCCAAAAAAAAGATATTGTTTTTTTATGAGTTTTCCTCCAATGTCTTTTATCCCTGGTTTGAGGGATCAAGCTTGCGATGCGTATATTAAGAGAGTAGTGGCACTGCCTGGAGAAATTGTGAGTGTAAATACTAAAGGAGAAGTAATAATAAATAATAAGTTGATTCCTGAACCTTATGTATCCTATAAGTGCTCATTATCTCTTTTTAATGAATGTGGTGAATTTAAAAATATCAAAGTTCCCGAAGATCATTTTTTAGTTTTAGGCGATAATAGATTAAATAGCTGGGATGGAAGATATTGGCCCGGAAGTAAATTTCTTCCCAAAAAGGAGATAATTGGAAAAGCTTATTTAAGATTTTGGCCTCTTAGCAAAGTTGGCTTTTTCAATAAATAAAGCTTTACTTCTTAATCAGACTTAATGAAAAAAAATATTTTAAGAAGTGTTTTAATTTAAAGTGCCCCTGAAGCAGTTGAATCTATTATCCCTCCTAAATGAGTAGTGATGTTAAGTGCACTAATAACAGGGGGTTTGCTCGGATCCTTAAAAAGGTCAATTACAGTTATACCTCCATTACCTTGTTTAATCATCCAAATATTTGAATAATTAATCCCAAGGATATTGCAAATAAGAGTTTTGTTGACTGCATCATGAGCAACTAGAAGTGTTAGATCATTATCTTGTTGAGATAAACAAATTTTGTTAAAAGCTTCTATGGACCTTTCTGATACATCTTTTATAGATTCACCTTCGGGCATTCTTACTTCTTCAGGCTTATCATGCCAATTTTTTAGTAAACTAGGCCACTTTTCTCTGATTTCTTCTTCTAATTTACCCTCCCATAATCCGTGGCTAATTTCTACAAGTGAATCTATTTTTTCTATTATTAAATCATTGTTATTTTGAAGAATTATTTGTGCAGTTTCTAAAGGCCTATGCATTGAACTGGAAAATGCCTTATTAAAAGAAATATTTTTCAAATATTCAAAAGTCTTTTTCGCTTGATCTTTTCCGTTCTCGTTTAAAGGGATATCAATTTGTCCTTGAAATCTACCTTCTTTGTTCCAGTTTGTTTCACCATGCCTTATTAGGAATATTCTTGAATCTCCAATTTTACTAGGAACATTTTTATTAAGATGAGATGTTTGATTTAAACATTCAATTTGTGTCTTGAAAGAATTACTATGGCTCGAAATATTGAGAATTGAGAAAGAAGCATTTTCTAATCTTATTTTTCTAAAACCTTGCTTAGGCTTTCCTAATAACAAGAGGATTAAACATCTCAGAATCGCATTATGTCCAACTACTAAAATATTTACATCGTCTGTGGCTAAATAATTTTTCAAAATATCTTTTATAAAATTATTTGCTTGATTAAATAACTCTTGAATTGGTTTATAAGTTATGTTGTCACTTCTTTTTAAAATTAGATTTTCTGGATCATTTTTCCATATAGGGTAAATTTCTGGAAATTTGTTTTTTATTTCGTCAATTTTCAAACCAGACCATTCACTAAGGTCTACCTCTAACAAATTCTTATCAAATATAATATCTTCTTCTTTATTGAGGCTCTTTTTAATTGTTTTTGCAGTCTCTGCGGCTCTGACAAGAGGGGATGAATAGATTTTATCGAAGTTTATTTTTGATAATGCTTTTCCTGCTTTGAGGGCTTGTTCGTATCCTTCATCGGTTAATAATGAATCATCTGTCCTACCTTGAATTAATCCTTTAGCATTAAAACTGCTTAGTCCGTGCCTAACCAAAACTAATCTTATAGTCATTATATAAATTTGAAAATTAAGATAATTTAATCATCTCATGGCGTGATTAAAATAGATATATAAATTTTAGGGACTTAAATGATAACTAAGTTTAGGTTTCAACAATATAATAAGTTATGATCTTTAAAAATATTTCTAAGTCAAAACTATCTTTAGCTTTTATTTCAATAGTCATAACTTTTTTTGTATGGCAGCAAGGCTTAAGAGATAGTTTAAATAGACCATCTGTTTCATTTGATATAAGTCAAAAAGAGCAAGAAATTGCTGAATTATCGGTCCAATCAATACCTGTAAATCTTAAAAAATTTTTCATCATAAATGATCCTGTTGATCAAATAAATAAATCACTCTCCGAAGTCTCATTTGATGAACTAACAGAAAGAAATAAAATAATTCTAATAATTTCTTCAGAACCAAATGATCCTATAATCTATAAAAATATATCCAAAGATTTTGATAATAAAAACTTTAAATTACTGATTGATGAGATAGCAAAAAAATCCAATAATAATTCATATAAACCAAATTCTGATAAATTTGATTTATTTAAAGGGGATAGATTTTTATATCACCTTTTAAGCAGGAAATTTGATTTTGACGATAGTTCATTAATAACAAAATCATTTTCAAGCAAAATGTTTTTAAAAATATTAGCCATCAGACTAATACCACTTTTAACAATACTTCTTGGTTCAATTCTGGCTTTAAAAATATTATGGAATACTATATCTTTGAAAAAGTTTGGTTGGCGAGAAATTAAATCCTTAGATTTAGAATTAATAGATATGGTTTTATTAATTGCAGGCGGATTTGTTGTTTTAGGAGAAGTGGTATCACCTTTGTTTTCTATAAGTTTAGTTGAACTTTTTTCTAAAAATATCTCTAATGAATTGTCTCAATCTTTAAAAATTTTCTTTGGATATATTTTTATGGCTATTCCACCATTAGGGATAGTTTATTATCAAATTAAATCTTTGAATGGTGAATTTACTTTTAAAAAGGATTATTTACAGTTCAATTTCTTGCCAATAAAATATGCAATTATTCAGGGAATTAAAGGTTGGTTAACAATAGTTCCTTTTGTTTTATTGATTTCTCTAATTATGAATAGTTTTATCGATAATCAGAATGGAAGTAACCCTTTGCTAGAAATTGTTCTTAACAATAATAATTACTTATCATTTTTTCTATTATTTGTTACGACAACTCTATTAGCTCCTCTATTTGAGGAGATTATATTTCGCGGTATTTTACTCCCAACTCTTTCAAGAGATTTTGGAGTAATTTCGGGCATCATAGTTTCAGCTTTTATCTTTGCATTAGCTCATTTAAGTTTGGGAGAAATGCCGCCATTATTTGTTCTAGGGATTGGATTAGGAATTACAAGAATTGCTTCAGGGAGTTTACTCTCTTCCGTGATTATGCATTCTTTATGGAATGGATTGACTTTCTTAAATTTATTCTTATTAAGGACATAAAGAATTTAATTTTTTACTTGCGAATCAAACAAATAGATGTTTATTTAATTAATAATGCTTCTTTCATTTAAAAAATAAGTCATAGATGAAACCTTATGGGAATCAACTTAATTTTAAAAAAAAAGTTTCATATGAAAGTAAAAAAAATTCTGAAAAAATATCCATACTTAACATCAAATTAATACATCAAATTTTCGACACTATTAACATCTCTCTTTTGGTGCTAATTTTCACCTTATTTTTCTTATCTTTTGATAGTCAAAGAAAATGGTCAAATACATATAAAACCTTATCTAAAACAAGAGCTATCAATAATAATCTAATTGATTATATTTCTAAAATTGAGGAATTTTATATTAGTGAACTTGAGTCTCTCAATATTTATAGAAAAACTAAACCTGAAGATTTAATCTATCTAGATAAACTTGCAGAAAAAAAAGAAAGTTTTTTTAAGAAAAATTTAAGTAGTTTCATTAAAGGTTTTAGTGATAGCAAATATCAAAGAGGATATTGATGAAAAAATACAAGAAAATTGTTCGTCTAATACCTCTTGATCAAAGAAGATTTAAATTTCTATATATTTTTAGCTTACTATTAATAGTTTGTTTGTTTGGTAGGTTAGTTAAATTGCAAGTCTTTAACTCCTCTGATTTACAAAGGAAAGCTAGATTAATACAGTCTTCTAAAACTAATTCCTTAAAAAAAAGGAGATCAATTGTTGATAGAAATAATAGACTAATTGCTTACGATAAACCGCTCTATAAATTATGGGCCCATCCAAAATATTTTAATTTTCCTGGTGATTCAATTAAAAGAGTTCGCAGTATTGAGGAAGTTGCAGGAAAATTGTCACCTATCTTGGATATTAATGATGAAATACTCTTGAGGAAATTTGATAATAAAATGAGTGGTATCAAGCTTTTGGATAAAATTTCCGAAGAAAAGGCAGAAAAGATTAAGAACCTTCAAATAAGCGGACTTGATTTGTTTAAATATTCCCAGAGATATTATCCACAAGGGGAACTTTACTCTAATCTTGTCGGTTTTGTTAATGATGAGAATATAGCTTCTGCAGGTTTAGAGCTTCATTTAGATAATCAAATTAAAGTTTTTAATAAAAGTAATTTAATAAAAAGAGGAGGAGATGGAACTCCTTTACCGGATAATTCAGGCCCAGGTGATTTTATTTCTGATTACAAAAGTTTAGGCCTAACTATAGATTCAAAATTACAGAAAGCGTCATTCAATGCATTATCAAAGCAAGTAAACAAATGGAAAGCAAAGAAGGGATTTGCCATAGTTATGGATGTTAATAATGGCCGGATTCTCTCCTTGGTTTCAGTCCCGTCATATGATCCAAATAAATATTGGCAGTATGATTCTGAACTCTTTAGGGGTTGGTATTCTCAAGATTTATTTGAGCCTGGTTCAACTTTTAAACCTATTAATCTTGCCTTAGCTTTAGAAGAAAAAGTAATCCAGAAAGATGGATTAGTTGAAGATTTAGGAAAGATTACTGTTGGTGGATGGACACTTTCTAATTGGGATAAAAAAGGTAATGGATACATTGACTATCCAAAAGTTTTGCAGGTTTCAAGTAATGTTGGGATGGTAAAAATAATGCAAAATTTAGACCCCACAATTTATTGGGATTGGCTAAAAAATTTAGGTATAAATAAAAATTTAGAGACTGACTTATTTGAATCAACTGCTGGCCAACTAAAGAGAAAAGATTTATTTGTCAATCAATCAATTGAGCCTGCGGTAACTTCTTTTGGTAAAGGTTTCTCAATCTCGCCACTTAAACTGGTTCAACTTCATGCGGCGCTAGCAAATGGGGGGTTTGAAGTGACTCCTCATGTAACCTCAACTTTCAAAGAAAGATTTAATAAAAATCCAAAAAAACAATTTTTTTCACACGAGGTTTCTAAAACTGTTCTTGAATGGATGGAGAGCGTAGTTGATAAAGGTAGTGGATCTGGAGTGAAAATCGAGGGTTATAGGATAGCTGGTAAAACGGGCACTTCTCAAAAAGCCTTAAATGGTTCGTATACAAGCAAAAAAGTTTGTAGTTTTGTCGCGACCTTACCAGTTAATGATCCAAAATATGCTGTACTTGTAGTCGTTGATGAGCCATCTAAATCATATGCATATGGTTCAACTGTTGCAGTACCAGTTGCGAAAGAAATTATCGAGAGTTTGATCGTAATTGAAAAAATTCCGCCTGAGATTAAAGATCACGGAATGATTGTTAAAAAACCCTAAAATTTGCCAATTTTATAAATATTTAGTTCACTATTTGATGATTTCATCAGGAATAAAAGCTACTTTGTATATATATATATGATTATCTAGACATGAAATCAATTTTGGAACAATTGTCCTTAATGACCGTTGTTGTTGCTGATACTGGAGATTTAGATTCGATAAAAAAATTTCAACCAAGGGATGCCACCACCAATCCCTCCCTAATACTTGCTGCTGCTAAGAATCCTGATTATGTGAAATTAATTGATAAAGCTTTAAAAAGTTCAGAAAATGCCTTATCCCAAGGATTCTCTGAAATTGAATTAATTAAAGAAACTGTTGATCAAGTTTCAGTATTTTTTGGAAAAGAAATATTGAAAATTATTTCAGGGCGAGTATCTACAGAAGTTGATGCAAGACTTAGCTTTGACACCGAAGAGACGGTAAAAAAAGCGAGAAAATTGATCAATCTTTACAAAAATTTTGGAATTGAAAAGGAAAGAATTTTGATTAAGATCGCCGCAACTTGGGAAGGAATTAAGGCAGCTGAAATTTTGGAAAAAGAGGGTATTAAGTGCAACTTGACTTTACTTTTTAACTTCTGCCAAGCGGTAACTTGTGCCAATGCAAAGATAACTCTAATTTCTCCGTTCGTTGGCCGTATATTGGATTGGCATAAAGCAAAAACTGGTAAAACTAGTTTTGTGGGTGCTGAAGATCCTGGTGTTATTTCGGTTACACAAATTTACAAGTACTTTAAAGAAAAGGGATTCAAGACAGAAGTAATGGGAGCGAGTTTTAGGAATCTTGATGAAATAAAAGAATTAGCTGGTTGCGATCTTTTAACAATCGCACCAAAATTTCTTGAGGAACTAAAAAAAGAAAAAGGAGAGTTAATTAGAAAATTAGATGTAAGTACCCAAATAAATAATTCTATTGACTACGAATTTGAAGAAAAAGATTTCAGATTAAATATGTTAGAAGATCAAATGGCGAGTGAGAAGCTTAGTGAAGGTATTACTGGATTCAGTAAGGCTATAGAAGAATTGGAAGAGCTGCTACTTAAGAGGTATTCAGAAATAAAAAACCATAAATTAATTTCTGCTAAATAAATTTAAGTTTGAATTGAAAAAGAATTAAGTCTGACTTTTTGTTAAAAGTCTTCTGATAACCCTTTTTGCAATATCTTCATAACTCATTTCTCCTGATAATATTTGAGCAATACGTTTAGGTGCTGTTTTCCTTTTGACACCTAATTGGTATCCAGTTCTGGGAAATCTATAAAATATTTGGGCTATTCTCCTCCCCCAAGCCATTGATCTCCCCCAAATGTTGTTAATTTTTCTCGTATAAAGATTTAAATCATCTACTTTTCCTGATATGTACTGATCTATGTATTCTGCAGCATAAAAACTACTAATTAAAGATGGTCTAATTCCTTCAGCTAAAAATGGATCACATAGAGATGCTGCATCTCCAACAGCTAAAACTTTTTCAGCATTGATTGAGTGGAATCCATTCCATATTCTCAGTTTCTTACTAATTGTTTTATAAGGAAAATCATCAAAACCGAAGCTCCTGATCACTTCTTTATTTATAGCCTGATTTTCTAAGAGACTATTATTTATAAATGTACCTAAACCAATATTTAAGCTTTCTTTTAGGGGAAATGCCCATGCAAACCCATATTTTATAAATCCAAACTCAAATCTAACTGCATCTCTAGGTATTTCACCTAACCCTTTCAATCTTAGAGAGATTGTGTTCGCAAATTTCGGTTTTCTTGGCCCTAAATTGAAATATCCTGCCCATTGGGATTGGGACCCATCTGCAATAACAAGAAATTCTGAGGTATATTTTATTTTGTTATTGCAAGTAATTTCCCAGTTATCATTTTTTTTTATGATTTTTTCTATCAATACTGGTCTTATTATTTGTACTCCATTACTTAAGGATTCATCAAGTAATAATTGATCAAGTTTCTCTCTTTTAATAATCCAAAATGGGGATTCACCAGTCAGATCAGCAGTAACATTATCTGCAGACTTCCATCTGAATTCAACATTCTTAATTTTTGATTCTATGCAATCTTCTATATCTAAAGGAAGAAATCTCTGCATTGAAGATGCCATCCCACCTGCACATGGCTTGTAATCTTGGTATTTTTCTTTTTCAATAATTAAAACAGAATATCCTTTCTTTGATAAGTTAAGAGCGGTGGAAGATCCTGATAAACCTCCGCCAATTATTACAACGTCAAATCCTATCAAACTTTTAGAATTTCCTTTTCTTTATCAGACAATTTTGTTTCTATTAAAGCAATATATTTATCAGTAATTTTCTGAATTTCAGATTGATTATCTCTCGATTCGTCAATAGAAATAAGACCATCTTTTTCATCTTTTTTTTCTTTATCAACAGCATCTCTTCTAATATTTCTCAAAGCTACTTTTCCTTCCTCTGCATATTTAGAGGCTAATTTACAAAATTCTTTTCTTCTTTCTTCTGTTAAAGGAGGAACATTTATTCTTATTACTTTACCATCATTATTTGGAGTAATACCTAAATCACTCATAGAAATAGATTTCTCTATCGCTTGCAAACATGAGATATCAAACGGTTGTATTGAAATTGTTTGAGAATCAACAGTGCTTATTGTGGCAAGTGATTTAATTGGTGTTTCTGCTCCGTAGTACTCAACATTTACTCTGTCTAGCAATGAAGCATTAGCTCTGCCTGTCCTAATTGTATTAAAGTTTCTTTGTGTGGCTTCAATACTTTTATTCATATTTTCTTGAATCTCTTGTTCTTTCATGATAAAAAAATTTTAAGTAAGATTTAACTAATTAATGAACCTATAGGATCCCCAGCAACAGCTTTAGAGATGTTCCCTTTTTTGAATATATCAAATACCATAATAGGGATATTGTTATCTTTGCATAGTGCAATTGCAGTACTATCCATTACTGCGATTTCATCACTAAGAACTTGTTGATAAGTAAGAGAGGAATATTTTTTTGCATCTTTAAATTTATTAGGATCACAATTATATACTCCATCAACTTTGGTCGCCTTCATAACAACTTCAGCATTTATCTCCGCTGCCCTCAGAGCCGCTGTAGTGTCAGTTGTGAAAAATGGATTTCCGCATCCACCTCCGAATACAACAACTCTACCTTTTTCAAGGTGTCTCATAGCTCTTCTTCTGATATAGGGTTCTGCAATTTCCTGCATTTCTATTGCAGTTTGAACTCTGGTTGCAACTCCTACTCTTTCTAAACCATCTTGAAGTGAAATAGCATTCATTACTGTTGCGAGCATCCCAACATAATCAGCCGTCGCTCTGTCCATGCCATCTGCAGACCCTTTAAGCCCCCTAAAAATATTCCCACCCCCAACAACTATTGCAAGTTGCACATTATTTTCGACTACTTTGGATACATCCTCTGCAATTGACTGAACTATAGCAGGATCAATACCATAAGGTTTTTCACCCATTAGTGCTTCACCACTAAGTTTTAGGAGAACTCTTTTGTAAGTCATTCAATAAGTGTACTTTTAAGACCTTAGCAAGTAAATGCACCAAATTTATTTTTTGTTCAGATTTTGCTTGCTTCTTTAAACATTTCTAAACCTGCCTAAAGAAAATTTAAAAAATAATTTGCTTCAACTAAAATTCAACACACTTTTGTGCTTTTATTCCTTGTTCTTTAAATGGATGTCTTATTAGTTTCATTTCTGTAACTAGATCAGCGTAATTGATAATTGAATCAGATGCCCCCCTTCCAGTTAAAACAATATGATTTTTTCTATTATTTATGCTTTTTAAAAAAGTGATTATGTCTTCGGGTTCAAGATAACCAAGTTTTGTAGCAATATTAATTTCATCAAGAATGATAAGTTTATAAGATTTGTTTTGTATATATTTTTTGGCTAGTTGCCATGCCTCTTGAACTAATTGTTCATCTCTTATTCTGTCTTGTGTTTCCCAGGTAAAACCCTCTCCCAATGAATGCCAAGATATGTTTGAAGACAAATTTTTAAGTGCTTTTTCTTCTCCAGTGGTCCAGCCTCCTTTGATAAATTGAATTATTGCTACTTTATAGCCATGCCCTATCGTCCTTAAAGCCATACCTAAAGAGGCAGTTGTCTTGCCCTTACCATTACCTGTAAAAACAATTAATAATCCTTTTTTTGTTTTTCTAATTTGTAGCCTTTCTGCTTGAATATCTTTTCTTTGCTGCATTCTTTTTTTATATGAGCCCTCATCGCTATCCGGTGATAATTTACCTCCTATTCCAAGTTTAGTTGCTTGATTATCGAGGTTGAATATTTTCTCGGAAGATGAAGGTTTTTCTTGCATATGACCCTAATTTTTATTTAATGATTATAAATCTTTAAATATTTTTAGCTCTTTTACTTTTTAAAAGTGCATTATTTACTGCCTGTTGTTGATCTCTTTTAGTAATCCAGTGGTGATAAGTTTGAGTATGTAAACTAACCGAATGTCCCATCATTCTGGCAGCTACAGTATCAGGTAAATCATAAAAAACTGTTCTTACAGCCCAAGCATGCCTTAGATCATAAGGTTTTATTTGTAAAGAGTAACGCTTAAACTGGTCTGTAATTTTTTTTCCAATATTCTGTAAGGTTGTAATTTTAAGGTCTCTATTAATATTTGGAAGTAGTTCTGGATTCTCACCAAGTTTTGATAATTCGAACTTTTCTACCCATTCAGGATGGAATGGCCAAACTTGATGTTCCCCTGTTTTAGTTGTAGGTAAAACTCTAATAATTTT
>QCNH01000026.1 GCA_003213275.1 Prochlorococcus sp. AG-424-M03
TGAAAAGCAATAAAAAAAATGATGATAAAGAACTGATAATTTTTATGCCAGGACTTGGAGGCGAAATTAATAATTTCAAATGGATAGGTAATGAATTAGCTAAAAGAGGTTGGCCAATATTATTCATAGATCATACAGGGAGTAATTTAGAATCATTCATAGAAGTACTCGAAGGAAAGAAAACGATACCAGGGAGTGCAGACTTTTTCTTATATAGAATTAAAGATTTAGATGCTGTATTAAAAGCTCATCAAAATGGAGAATTTGGTTTGCCTAATGATTCTTATATTTTAATGGGGCATTCACTTGGTGCTTTAATAGCACTTTTATATGAAGGAAATAAACCTACTGATCAACTAGAGGACAAATGTGATTCGGCTTTAAAAGACTTTGCGGTAACAAATTTATCTAAATTACTTCAATGTCAGTTAAGCGAGATACCGTTCCCTGAGAAAAATAGCCCTAATAAAGCCAGTGCGATTATAGGTTTTAATTCATTTGGCAGTTTAGTATGGCCAAAAGAAAATAGTACAGGCATAAAAATTCCAACTCTTCTAATAGGCGGTACGTATGACCTTATTACACCATTAATGAATGAACAATTTAGAGTTTTTTCTGCTTTAAATAATCCATCAAATAGATTTCTAATTATTGAAGGGGCAAGTCATTTCTCTCCAATAAGAATTAATAAAAGCTATGAAGAAAATAATGACGTCTTCAAAATAGGTGAATCATTTATTGGTTCAGAGCCAATATTAGTACAAGATTTATCTACGAAATTTATAGTTGCATTTTTAAAAAATATTAAAGACCAAAAGATACCTACAGTAGTTAAAAACCAAAGAGATTTGGGACTTGATTTCCATCTTTTAGATCTTAAAACAATAAAAGAAATTTCCGAAAATTAGTACTCTATTCGTGGATCTAAATATGCGATTAAAATATCCACGAAAAGATTTAAAGAGACTATTAGCATAGAAGTAAAAATTACAATTCCTTGAACCAAGGTATAGTCTCTTTGAGAAATAGCTTCATATAATCTTAAAGCTATTCCTGGCCATGAAAAAGTTACCTCGAACAATAAAGCACCGCCTGCTAATGAGGCCATAGTCAAGCCAGAAATAGTAACGATTGGCAATAGAGCATTAGGCAATGCATGGTTTAAAAATATTTTTTTCCTTGATATTCCTCTACATATAGCAGCATTTACATAATCACTTTTTAATGTCTTATCCAAATTTACTCTTAATGAGCGGCTGAATATACCACTTAATAAAAAGCCCAGGGTAATCGAAGGAAGTGCGAGATGATAAAGACTATCTTTCAAAGAAATAATATTATTTGAAAGAATACTATCTAAAACTAGAAAACCTGTAATTTGAGGTTGTTGCTGAAATATTGGAAATCTACCTCCAATTGGGGAAATATTAAAGAATACAGAAAATAATAATTGCGCTAACATTGCACCCCAAAAAGGAGGGATCGCATATGTAGCAATTCCTAATATTCTCGCAATATAATCAGTCTTTTTCCCTCTATTTCTTAAGCCAATTAATCCCAATGGAAATCCTATTAGTATGGCACTTAATATTGAAAAAATTCCAAGCTCAAGACTCGCAGGCAATGACTTAATAATAATATTTAGAACTGGCTCTTGGGTACTAAGAGATTGGCCAAAATCTAAGTGTAGTATATTTTTTATATATGAAAAATATTGATTTATTAAAGGTTCATTTAGCCCCAATTTATTTCTTAGAAATTCCCTAGAAACCTCATCTGCACCAGATCCAAGTATGGCATCGACGGGATCGCCGGGAGCAACTCTTAATAAAATAAAAACTAATGAAGAAATTATCCATAACATTATCGGTATTAAAGAAATTTTTAATAAGGAATAATTTAATAGTTTATTTAAATTTCTACTCATTAATTAACTCAAGATCACTCAATGAAATTATTCCTGCACCATTAAAAATAGGTTTTGATATTTTATTTTGAGACCATGCTTTTTGAGAGGATATCCAAATAGGAATATAAGGTATTGAACTTGCTGCTATTTTTTCAATTTCAACAAGTTTTTCTAATCTTTTAATTCCACTTATTTTTTCACTCTCAAGAAATAAACTTTCCACTTTATTAGATCCCCAAAAACTACCGCTATAAACTGATTCACCTTTTTTACATATGCCATCAACTATTTCATTACAACTTAAAAGAGGGGTAAGATATGCCTCTGGATCTGAATAAGCCCCAGTCCAATCAAGAAGAACTGCCGTATAAATTCCTAAACTTAGATTCTTATAAACTGTTGTAGATTCAACCCCATTGAGTTCAATATCAATACAATCTTTCAAAGAAATTTTAATTTCTTCTTGCCATGTCAGAGCAATAAGCTTGTCAGCTGGTACATTCGATCTATAAGTAAGGGGTATTTTTAGAATATTTCCATTGCAATAATTTTCTTTTTGCAATAACCTTCTAGCTTCTAAATAATCATATTTAGGCCACAGTTCTTGATTATCTTTTTTAAAAATCGGAGGAATAATTGATCTAGAGGGCTCCCTTAATCCATAACTTACTTTCTTACTAATTAATTTTCTATTAAGACTTTTTGCCAAAGCTAATCTTAAATTACGATTACTTAAAGGGTAAGAACTAGTTTTAAGGCTTATAAAACTTAATTCATTGAAAGGGCTATTACCTTCATTAAAATGTTTATTTTTGCTTAAATTATTTAAACTTTTTCTCTGACTATCATCAATCGAATTTGATAAAAGAACGTCAATTTGTTTACTTTTTAAAGCCCCAAAAAGAGAAGATGAATTTGAATATCCCACAAAATTAACGCCTTTATTTAAGGGCTTTTCACCCCAATAATTCAAATATGGCTCAATTGATTGAACATCATTAGAAAAACTGGTCAGCACATACTTGCCAGTACCAACGAATTTTTCATTTAGAAACTTATCAGAATATTGTTTGTAAAATGTAGGAGATATTGGAGTTAAATTTACTGATGTGAGTAAACCATTTAAAGAACTTGATGGTTTATTCAAATTTATTATGACTGAATATTCACTTGGAGTTTCTATTGATTTAATCTTATTTCCTAAAATATAATTCATCGTTCCAATTCTTTTGAATCTATCAAAGGTAAACTTTATAGCATTTGAGTTAAATGCAGTTCCATCGTGAAAAAACACATTCTTTCTTAAATTGATAGTTATTTGAAGTCTATCCTTTGAAATAATTGGCATGCCCGATGCCAATTCAGGGATTAATTCTCCATAAGTATTTAATTCATATAATGTATCTCCTAGAGAACTGATTAATTGAATTGCTTTAAGAGTATTTGCTCTGGCTGGATCTAAAGATTCAATTTTGCCAGAACTTGCTACTATAATTTTTTTAGATATTCTTTTTGAGCCGCAAGAATTCTGTAAAAAATAAATTAAAATAATAAATATTGATAAAACAACTTTTTTTTTCATATTTCATAATTACTTAATTTTTCTGACGAATTATTTGAGCAAAAAATTTGCAAGGTTATTTGACTTATTTCTAAAGCAAATGTTTTTTTAGAATTACAGGCAAAAGGCCACTCTCTCACCCAACAAATTTCTTTACCTATATTTAGACCAATTACTTGAAAAGTCTTATTGCTATTTTTAATTTTCACACAAGCACCTTTATAAAGGTTTTCAGAAAAAATTAAATTATTATTTTCATTATTAATATCTAATATTTTTGAATGAATCATTAAGTTGCTAAAACCAAACACTTACTTTCTTCGGTTTACCAAGCTATAAAGAAATTTGCAAACTATTTTTTTAAATACAACTTAATTGACTTGCAATAATTTTAACTTCATTGAGCGAATTTATTTCATCTTTCGATCTCTCAAAATCTCCATTATTCACCTCATGAGTAATAACAACAATTTCAGCTTTGTCCTCACTTGCATCAAGTTGAACAATTGATTCGATTGATACATTATTCTTTCCAAAAATATCTCCAATCTTTCCTATGACACCTGGACTATCAAGACAAATAATCCTAAGGTAATTTTTTTTATTTATTTGTGAAGATCTGATGATATGGCAGTTTCTCCAGAAATAAAAAGATAATAATGGATCAATTGAATTATTATTTTTTACTGACGCGGCTTGCAGATTTAATATATCTGATACTACTGATGCAGCAGTTGGGCCACTCCCTGCACCTGGACCATATAACATTATCTCTCCAAGAGGATCAGCTTCTATCAATAAGGCATTATTAACTCCCTTAACTGTTGCCAATGGATGAGATTTGGGAATCAAAGAAGGTCCTACCCAAATATTCAAAGCGAGTGAATCATTACTATTAATTTGTCCCCTTTCGGAGAGTGCCAAAAGTTTTATTTCAAACCCTAATTTATTGGCATATTCGATATCCTTTAGATTAATTTTACTAATGCCCTCAGAATGAATCTCCTCTCTTTTGATTTTCCCTCCAAATGCAAGTTCACTAAGAATTGAAATCTTATCAGCAGCATCATGGCCCTCAACATCTGCAGTTGGATCAAATTCTGCATAACCAAGGCTTTGAGCCAATTTTAAGGTCTCCTTGTAATCTGCTTTTTCATTTGTCATCTTTGAAAGAATAAAATTTGTTGTGCCATTTATTATCCCAATCATTTTTTTTATGCTGTTACTTTTTAATGATCTTTTTAAGGGTTCAATTATAGGAATCCCCCCGCAAACTGCCGCCTCTGACAATATATAAACTCCTTCTTTAGATGCAGTTTTATATATTTCTTCTCCATATCTTGCAATGACTGCTTTATTTGCTGTAACAACAGATTTACCTGATTTTAATGATTGCAGAATAATATCTTTTGCAAAATCAACACCACCCATTACTTCAACAATTATGTCTATAGAGGGATCATTAATTAATTTAAATGGATCATCAGTTAATAAATTATTATCCAGCTCAATATCCCTTTTTTTATTAAGATCTTTAACTGCTATTTTTGCAATTTCTATTTCTTTTAGAATTGGATGCGAATCAACTTCAGAACTTAATATTTTATAAATCCCTGAGCCTACAGTTCCAAAGCCTACAATCCCAATTTTACATTTTCTCATTTTTTATTTCTCTTAACTTTTATTTTAATTTTATATTATTAGGCCTACAAAAATTCATTTGCTTGAGACTGCATTTTCAATAAAATGTTTAAAAAACCATTTGATCGTGAAGGGGTTAAGCTTGCTTTTAAACCAGTATCTTCTATAAATTTCTTATCTATTTCAACAACTTCATTGGGTGTTAACTCATTTAATCCACTAATTAGAAAGGCCAACAAACCCTTTGTTATGAGAGCATCAGAATATCCTTCCCAAAATAATTTACCGGATTTAATAGTTGCCTTAACAAAAACTTCTGAAACGCATCCCTTAACTTTATTTTCTTCAACAAGGATTTCACTATCTGGTTCTTTCAATTTTTTGCCTAACCACAAAATGTATTCATATTTTCTTTTTGGATCTTCTGATTTCTTCAACTTTTCTACTAATTTTGATAAATTATTGTATTTTTCCTGATTTTCCATTTTTTAAAACTATAAATTAATCACTTTATGAATCTTCTATTATACAAATATTTCTTTTTCTGTGATAAAGCCCGATAAAGGAATATCCCACTCAGCTTTGGTTAATGGAATCGTACTTACACAATTAGAGGTTAATACTCCAATGCATGGAACATTTCTCCAATCATTATCTCTCCTTAATTTATCAAAATAACCTCCTCCATAACCTAATCTTGTTAAATTTTTATCAACGGAAAGACATGGTGCAAATATCATGCTTATCTGCATATGACTTAATGGGGAAGAGTTATTTGGACTTAGTATCCCCTCAGAATCTTTGGTAAGAGATTTTTCCTCCCATGGATAAAATAACAACTCTTTTTTATCTTTACATCTAGGCAAAGCTAAAGTAAATTTTTCCTTAAGACTTCTTATATCAACTTCATTTTTTAGAGGCCAATATATGGCTATATAACCAATATTTTTATATCCCTTAACTAATGAATCAATATATAATCTTACATTCTTTTCTACATTTTTTCTTTGATTAAGAGAAATCCCATCTCTTAGTTTTCTAAATGTATCCCTCTCCAATTTCTTATTTTCAAATATCGTCATATTAAAATTTCAGTTAAAGCCATCCTCATTTAGTTTTGTGAGTGCTATAGCCAATGCATCTGCTGAATCATCAGGTTTTGGAGGTTTGTTAAGGTCTAAGTTATACATAACAGCATCAAGAATCTCTTTCTTAGATGCCTTTCCAGACCCAGCAATTGTTAATTTTATCTGAGCCGGTGAATACTCACTAACATGAATTTTTTTAGAGGCCAATACCATCATAATCACGCCTCTGGCCTGGACCACACTAATGGTAGTGCTTGACCTGTAAAAGAAAAATTTTTCTACTGCCGCTGCAGTTGGGTTCCAATGATTTATTAATTTATTAAGATCTTGGAATATCTCATAAAGTCTATCTTCTTCTTTTTTATCTTTACCTGTCTCAATAATGCCGCAATCTAATAATATCTTTCTTTCATTTTGTATCTCAATTATTCCATAACCAACTCTAGCTAATCCAGGGTCAATCCCAATTATTCTCACTGTTATTAAGCTTCAGCAGATAATTGAAATTTTGAAAGATTTTCTTTTTCATCTAAATCAAATACTTTACAAAAAGCTTGAATTACTCTTTCACCTGAATCAACTTGTTCTAAGGGATCTTTTCTAAGTCTATGTCTTAAAGAACAAGAAATAACCCTTGCTATGTCATCTTCTTGCACTTCAGTTCTGCCCTCAAAGGCTGCAATTGCCCTTGCAGATCGATTTGTGACAATATCTCCACGTAAACCATCAACATCAAGCTCTCCGCAGATCGCCGAAATATTTAATCTAAGGTCATCGTCCATTTGAACAGAATTTAAAATCTCTTGAGCTTTAACAACCTTTAGTTGAAGTTCATCCTGCTGTTTTTCGACACTCAATGAAAACTCATCAGGGTTATCGTCAAAAGAAGTCCTTTGATCTACTACCTGAACTCTTAATTCAGCATCTCTAACTGTCTTAACCTCAACACTCATACCAAATCTGTCCAAAAGCTGAGGCCTTAATTCCCCTTCTTCAGGATTACCTGAACCGATAAGAACAAACCTTGCAGGATGTCGTACAGAGACTCCCTCCCTTTCAACTGTATTCCATCCGGAAGCGGCCGAATCTAAAAGCACATCAACCAAATGATCATCAAGCAAATTCACTTCATCAACATATAGTAAACCCCTATTAGCTTTTGCTAATAATCCAGGCTCAAATGCCTTAACACCTTCACTCAAAGCCTTCTCTATATCAATGGTTCCACAAAGCCTGTCTTCTGTTGCTCCTAAAGGTAAATCAACCATGGGTACTTGTTTTTGAATACTCTCTAGATTTTCTCCTTGAACAATTTTCTCTAAAACTTCTTTGCTCTGCAAATCAGGATCAATAAGAGAACTATTATAAGGATCATCTTTAACAACATCTATTGCAGGCAACAAATCAGCTAAAGCTCTAATTGTAGTTGATTTTCCAGTCCCTCTATCACCCATTATCATCACTCCTCCAATTCTTGGATCAATAACATTTAACAAGAGCGCTAATTTCATTTCTTCCTGACCAATTACAGCCGTAAAAGGGAAAACTCTTCTTTTCTTTGTAGTAGTCACAGTTTTAGTTCTCTTGAAATATATAAATAATCCATAGATGTTACTTCAGAAAATGGTTTTAGTAAATATCCCTATTAATTTAAAACTACAGAGAAATAAAATCTAATTTAATTTATACATTCTTAATTTTTTTTTGAATTGTTAATAAACCAGTTTATTTGATGAACAATTCCTCTTAATATATTCATTTCGTGCATTGATGTATTTGCCCTTAAGATGTATTTCTTAAATTTACTTATTTTTGCGCTAGAAGTATGTTTTAAGAGATATCCAATGCCAAGAAGCATTTCCTCTATCTCAACAAATGAATCATATATTTGTTTTGATGAGGCAAGATTAAAAACTTGATATTCCCTACTGAATTTTTTTTTAGAAGACTTATTTAATTCATACAAAACTATTGCAACTGCATGAGAAAGATTTAAAGAAGGATTATTCCTAGAAGTAGGAATATTAAAAATCTTATTTGCCAGCAGTAACTCATTATTAGTTAAACCTCTATCTTCTCTGCCAAATATAATTGCTAAATTATTTATCTTTTTGAAAGAAGAAATCCAATTAAATATATCTTCAGAAGATTCAAAAAATGAATCTTTAGTTGCTTCAATCCTTCCACAAGATGCGATAACTAAATCACAATCAAAAATTGCATTTTCAAGATTATTAAAAAATTTGCAATGATCAAGATATTTTTGACCTTTAAGGGCCATTTTTTTTGCTTCTAAAGAGAATATATTGCATTTTGGAGAAACAATTCTTAATTCATCAACTTCAAAATTAGAGCATAATCTTGCAACACTCCCAACATTTAAAGGGCCATTTGGTTCAACTAATATTATCTTTAAATTAGAAAAAGCTTTTCCCAAAATCATTCAAGGCTATGTAGATATTTTAATAAATTAGACATGTTTACAGGATCAATTTCAAAACTTGGCATAGGAGGAGTAAGGCCACCAGTGACTTGTTTTATTATCTCTTTATCATTCAAACGTTGAGTTATTGAGTGCAAGTCTGGCCCCACTAATCCTCTTGCTGTAATCCCATGACATCCTACACAATTCATCTTAAAAAGAGCATCTCCTTCCTTTGCAGATCCATTAAGCTCAAGAGTTTCAATAATAAATTTATTATTTTCATGATGATTTAAGAAAAATAATGAAAAACATATCAATAAAACTATGAAAACGATAAAAAACTTTTTCAAGAATTCTCTTTTAAGATCTTTTTCTGCTGCAGATGATGAAGATGTTGACACAAAAAATATTCTCTATGTAACAATTGTGTATAAGAAATTTAAAAAAGGCAAAAAAATGATCGAGCCTCTTCTATGTGGAATTGTTTTAGGTTTAGTTCCAATAACTCTTCTTGGATTATTCGTAAGTGCATGGAATCAATATAGAAGAGGTTCAGGGATTTTGGATATTGATTAGAAATGTTAATCTTGACTGTCCATAGTCTCTGACATCTATAGTTTCCCATAAAGTACTTTTCTTAATATATAAGTTTGGAGAATGTTCACAAATAACTAATGAATCTTTTTTTAAGAAATTACAATTAAATATTTGATTTAAAACTAATTCATGAAAATCCACATCATATGGAGGATCTAGATAAATAAAATCAAATTTTAATTTATTTAAATCCATAATTTTAGATGATAAATTTCTCTCGTAATTTGGTTTTGTCCAGATCAAAACGTCCTTACAAATAACATCAATATCATTTTTTCTTTTCTCTACATCTTGCAACGAAAGTAGATTTTTTAAGCAAATTTTTGAGTTATTTTTATTTTTTTCAATTGCAATTATTTTACTTGCCCCATGATTATATGCTTCACAAGATATGGTCCCTGTGCCACTAAATAAATCTAACCAGTTACTATTTTCAACTCTTTTGTTCAATATATTAAATATAGCCTCTCTAACTCTCATCGTTGTAGGTCTTGTATGAATATTATTTGGACTTTGGAGTCTTTTCCCTCCTATTAATCTTAAATTTGTCTTCATCCCTAATTATTAGTTATTGAATATTGCTAAGCCATCTTCTCAAAAGTTTTTCACCAGTTTTACCAGATTTTTCCGGATGAAATTGACAGGCCAATAAATTATCATTCTCAATCATCGCTGTTAATTTTTTAGACCCATAATTTACCTGAGCTGCAACAATATTGAAGTCATCTGGGATAGCATGATAGGAATGTACAAAATAGACCCAATTATTTAATTCTTCTTGGTCTAATAAAGTATTTGATTTTGTAGGTAAAAGTTGGCACCAACCCATATGAGGAATTCTTTGGTTAACTATCTTAGGTATTTTTTCTATTTTTCCCTTTAAAATGCCTAATCCTTGAGCTTTTCCTTCATCACTAGATTCAAAAAGTAGTTGAAGGCCTAAACAAATACCTAAAAAAGACTTCCCACTATTAATCCAATTCTTCAAATCAGTTATCAAATCCGTATTTACAAGATTAATCATGGCAGGATCAAATGATCCAACACCAGGAAGTATTAGTGCCTTACAATCATTTGTTTCATTAAAGTTTTTAATTAGTAGTATCTCTTCTCCAAGACTTTCTAGAGATTTTGTTACGGAATGAATGTTACCCATCCCATAGTCTATAAGTCCAATTTTATGCAAAGCTCGTTAATTTTACAAATGCTTAGTTAAAGTGCTCGAAAGAGTTGCTTTAGGTACGGCTCCAACCACAGTATCAACCTTTTGACCTCCTTTAAAGATCATTAAAGTTGGAATACTTCTAATTCCATATTGACTTGCAACATTTGGGTTCTCATCAGTATTTAATTTAAAAACTTTAATTTTACCTTCAAAGTCTTTTGAGATTTCTTCTACAACTGGTGCAACCATCCTACAAGGGCCGCACCATGGTGCCCAAAAATCAACCAATACTGGTAGATCACTTTGCAGTACATCTTTGTCAAATGAAGAATCAGTTACGGCTGGAGCTGATGACATAATTTAAGTATTCCTTTTAGAAAATTTAGCAGGCAATTCTTTCAAGTGATGATTTCATTACAGATAAAATAATATAAGTAACAAAATATCCAAAAAAGCCCGATTAATCGGGCGATTTAGTGTGTGAGGAGTATGAGGTTTCCCCCATCATTTAATAATAACGCCTAAAGCGAAATTTGTTCAATTTAATGATTAATTGACCAAGGATCTATAATTTTTTAGATAAACTATTTACCCATTCCAAGCTGCTGAGCTTTCTGATAAACCTTACCTTCTGTTAGAAGAGATGGTGCAATAACTATTTCAACCTCTTGCATTTCTTTAATGTTTTTAGCACCAAGAGTACTCATTGATGTTCTAATAGCCCCTAATAAATTATGTGTACCATCATCAAGCAAGGCAGGGCCTTTAATGATCCTTTCTAAGGATCCTGTAGATCCAACTTCAATTCTGGTACCTCTCGGCAAAATGGGACTTGGAGTAGCCATCCCCCAGTGAAATCCTTTACCTGGAGCATTTGAGGATTTTGCTATTGGTGAGCCAATCATTACAGCGTCTGCACCACATGCTAAACATTTACAAATATCTCCGCCTGTCACAATTCCTCCATCACCAATAATGGGAATATAACGACCGCTCTCTTTAAAATAATCATCTCTTGCTGAACTACAATCTGCAATTGCAGTTGCTTGTGGAATACCAATACCCAATACACCTCTTGACGTACACGCCGCTCCAGGGCCTATACCAACCATTAATCCTGCAACCCCCGCATTCATAAGAAGTTTAGCAACTTCATAAGTAACACAATTACCAGCTACTACTGGGACTTTCATAGATTGACAGAGCTCTTTAATATTTAGAGTTTCCTTACCTTCCATACCAAGATGCTCAGTTGAAACAACTGTTCCTTGCAGGAAAAATAAATCTATTTGAGAATTATTAAGAGTTTCTTTGAATTTAATGGCTGCTTGAGGTGTTCCACTAAAAGCAGCTATGCCGCCTCTTTCTTTAACCTCATTTATTCTCTGTAAAATCAATTCCTCCTTAACTGGTTCGCTGTATACTTTCTGCATTAATGGAACAAAATCATTTTTTCCAACCGATACTATTTTATTTAAGATCTCATCAGGATTTTCATATCGTGTCTGTATTCCCTCCATATTAATAACCCCTAGGGAACCCAACTTAGTAAGTTCTACTGCCGTATTCACATCAACAACGCTGTCCATAGCACTGGCTACAATTGGAACTTCTCTCTTGAAATCCCCTATAAACCAGGAAGGATCAGTCAAATCGTAATCAAGAGTTCTTTTGCCAGGAACCAGTGCTATTTCGTCAATGCCATAAGCCCTTCTGACTTTTTTATTTAGACCGATTTCAATATTCACGGGATTTTTCTTTTATTCTGATTAAATTAACAACTAAAGGGGTAATAAGCCAAGGTTTATTCAAAAACAACAGTTTTTTTTTTAATTTGTGTGTAAATGTGAGTATTTAGGAATTAAATATATCTTTTTTTTTATTCATTATGACAATCAGCGATTATTATTAAAGAAAGGTTTTTTGTATGTCTGATATTGTAGATTCCGGCAACTCTGGATTAAGTGAAGGTGACGATCGAATAATTCAGACCGACTTAAGAAATGAGATGTCTCGCTCTTATCTTGAGTATGCAATGAGTGTCATAGTTGGCCGTGCGCTACCAGATGCAAGGGATGGATTAAAGCCTGTTCATAGAAGAATTCTTTACGCAATGTATGAACTTGGTTTAACTAGCGGAAGACCATATAGAAAATGTGCAAGGGTTGTTGGAGAAGTACTTGGTAAATACCACCCACATGGTGACACTGCTGTCTATGATGCTTTAGTGAGGATGGCTCAGGATTTCTCAATGAGGATGCCCCTTATAGATGGTCATGGAAATTTTGGTTCTGTAGATAACGACCCCCCCGCCGCAATGAGATATACCGAATCTCGTCTACAATCCCTAACAGATGAAAGTTTGCTAGAGGATATTGAATCTGAGACTGTAGATTTTGCCGATAACTTTGACGGTTCTCAACAAGAACCTACAGTTTTACCGGCAAGAATTCCTCAACTACTTTTAAATGGGTCATCTGGAATAGCAGTCGGAATGGCAACTAATATTCCACCTCATAACTTAGGAGAATTAATCAATGGTCTCAAATCTATAATCAAAAACCCTTCAATTGAAGATAGAGAACTTTTTGAACTAATTAAAGGTCCTGATTTTCCAACTGGTGGTCAAATCTTAGGAAGAGATGGCATTAGAGAAACTTTTAAAACAGGAAGAGGTTCAATAACGATGAGAGGTGTTGCAAATATTGAGCAAATCAAATCAGCTAGTAGAGCAGAAAAAGATGCAGTAATAATTACTGAACTACCATTTCAAACTAATAAAGCGAGCTTGATAGAGAGAATTGCAGATATGGTTAATGAAAAAAAATTAGAAGGGATTTCTGATATTCGAGATGAAAGTGACCGAGATGGGATGAGAATTGTTATCGAGTTAAAAAAGAGATGCTTATCCGCAAGTAGTTTTAAATAATTTATTTAAGTTAACACCGCTACAAAATAACTTTAGTGCGAATATTTTAGCCTTAGTTAAAGGAGAGCCAACAACCCTTTCACTTAGGAAAATGTTAGATGTTTTTCTAGATTTTAGGGTAGAAACAATAAGGCGAAGAACAGGATTTTTATTAAAAAAGGCAGAAGAAAGAGATCATATTGTAAAGGGTCTTTTATTAGCCTTAGGAGCTATGGATGAAATTATCAATCTAATAAGATCAGCGAAAGATTCAATTTCAGCTCGAGAGAAATTACAAACTGATCATGAATTATCTTCAACGCAGGCAGATGCAATTTTACAAATGCAGTTAAGAAGATTAACAGCTCTCGAGGCCGATAAAATAAAGGCAGAACATGATGAATTAACGCACAAAATTGACCAATATCAGCAAATATTAAATAGTAAAGAAAGAATTTTTGAAATTATTCTTGAAGAACTTAATAAAATCGATGAAAGATTCTCTTCTCCCAGAAAAACAGAAATATTAGATTTAGGAGGAGGACTAGATGATATTGATCTCATAGCTAATGATAGATCCGTCGTTCTATTAACTGAAGCAGGTTATTTAAAAAGGATGCCTGTTAATGAGTTTGAATCTACCAGTCGTGGTTCAAGGGGAAAAGCTGGTACTAAAACCCAAGAAGATGATGACGTGAAATTATTTATAAGCTGTAACGATCATGATACTCTTTTGCTTTTCAGTGATAGAGGAGTAGCTTATGCTCTCCCAGCATATAGAGTTCCTATGAGTAGCAGAACAGCTAAAGGTACTCCATCAGTTCAACTTCTCCCAATCCCAAGAGAAGAAAAAATAACTTCTCTAGTTGCTGTTGATTCTTTTGTCGACGATCATTATTTATTAATGCTAACAAAGGCTGGCTTTATAAAAAGAACTGCACTTTCTGCTTTCTCAAAAATCCGTTCAAATGGATTAATAGCAATTAATCTTGAGGATGGAGATGCTCTAACCTGGGTCAGATTATCTAAAGAAGGTGATAGTGTTTTAATTGGATCAAAAACAGGAATGGCTATTCATTTCAGACTAGATTTCAATGAATTAAGACCACTTAGTAGGACCGCAAGAGGGGTTAAATCTATGAACTTAAGAGAAGGAGATAGTCTAGTTTCCATGGATGTTTTAACATCTAATTTAGTTGATAAATTGGCTAAAATTGAAGACCTCACTAAAGAAATTGATGATAATGTTGAGGAAAGTTCTACAGATGGTCCCTGGGTATTAATTGCCAGTGCATTTGGACTAGGTAAGAGAGTACCTGTAACTCAATTTAGACTACAAAAAAGAGCAGGCATGGGTTTGAGAGCGATAAAATTCAGAATTAAAGATGATGTACTAGTTTGTTTGAAGGTCCTTGGCGAAGGGGAAGAATTACTCCTTGTGACCGAAAAAGGTGTAATAGTTAGAACAAACGCAGATAAAATTTCTCAGCAATCCAGAGCTGCTACTGGAGTAAAATTACAAAGATTAGATGATGGTGATCATTTATCAGAAGTGGTACTAGTTCCTCGTGAACAAATAGAGGGAACAGAACAACTTAGCTCAGGTGAAGAAAATTGAAAGACAAATGGTTAATTAGATAATATGGAAATACTTGATATTTTAATTTTAGGTTCTGGTCCTGCTGCATTATGTTTAGCTTCAGAATTAGCCAAGCAAGATCTAAATATAAAGGGAATATCAACTAAATCACCAATTGAAAAATGGGAAAATACCTATGGAATCTGGGCATCTGAATTAGAGGAATTAGGATTAGAGTCTTTGTTATCCCACCGATGGTCAAAAACAGTTAGTTTTTTTGGAAATGGCGAAAATAAAAAGGGGGATTCTCCGACAAAACATAACTACGATTATGGGTTAATAAATCAAGAAGCCTTT
>QCNH01000027.1 GCA_003213275.1 Prochlorococcus sp. AG-424-M03
CTATTGCCTGTGTAGTTGGACTAGCAGTTCTTGATCCTGCCATGTTGGGCGACAAAGCCAATCCATTCGCGACCCCCTTAGAAATACTTCCTGAATGGTATCTCTATCCAGTTTTTCAAATACTTAGGGTCGTTCCTAATAAGCTTCTAGGTATTGCACTTCAAACATTAATTCCACTAGGATTAATGATTTTACCCTTTATCGAAAACGTTAATAAATTTTCTAATCCCTTCAGAAGACCAATAGCAATGTCTCTTTTCTTGTTTGGAACTTTTCTAACAATTTATCTAGGTATTGGTGCATGCTTACCTATTGATAAATCATTAACTTTAGGCCTATTTTAGGATTAAATATTAAACATCTCTAGATCGCTATTCTCATCTCTTAGAAAGTGATTCATTAATAAAAATCCAACAATTGTCCAGGTTTGGTATGTTCTTGATTGTTGGCCAACCCAAGTACCTGTTGGACCATCAAAATATTCTGCCCATTCTTGTTTGGGTAATTGATTCAGTTGGCACCAATAAGACTCCTCTATTAAAGATTTCATTTCTTCCATAAGAATCACGTCATCCGAAGCATAATTTCTTTGATGTAAAAGAACAGCTGCTCCAAAAAACCAAAGTAAACTCGGCCAATGCCCACCATTATGGTAACTCCAAGGCCAATTCTTTGGATCCGAACCAGTTTTATTTTGCCATTCTTCTACGTCCATATGAGGATGACAAATTCTCATTGGCATTTGAGCCATTAAATGCTGTCTGTTGTGTAAAACTAATCTAAATAAAGCTCTTTGTTCTGCAGGAGGTAGTACTCCGAACATACAGGCTAAAGAATTGCCTAAACTATAAAATCTAAAGTCAGGTCTTCCTGTTCTAATATTTCCTATTAAATAACCACCTCTATTCTCTAACCAATCTTGAAGCCATGATGGAACTACTTGAGGTTGTACGTTAAATTCATTAAAGTGTTGATCATCTCCATACTGCTCGGTTGGCCTTCTTCGTAAGATCTGCATTGTTTGGCTTGTAACCCAATAATGTTTCAAGAGAAAACTTCCTAAATCCTTAACCCATTGATTTGTAAGAACAAGTCTTTGATCTAACAATCTACTTACATGATCTGCTCGACTTAATTCCATTAACCTTATACAACTTTTTAAGCATCCATGAAGTAAAACTTCAACTTCTAGAGGTGCTCCCCATACATCCATGGGTCTATCAATCATAAATGCGCAATCTGGAACAAAAAGTACAGGAGTACCCTCAAATGTTGGATGCAGAACGAGATCTAGTAAAAGTTGAATACCTCTTTGAACACTTTGACTTTTACCGAAGGCATAATCTCCACTTTTGTTGACATAATACCAACATAAAATAGGCCACCATAAACTTGCATCAGCTGAAGTAATCCTCCCTATTGATCTTTGACCATAGTCTCCAATGAGCTTTCCGTTTTCTTCAATGAAACTAGTAGGAAATACACCACGTGTTTGGTAATTAGTGCTCTGTAACTCTAGGCATACACTTAGAAACCTCTTAACAATTTCGTACCGTTTTTGGGTAATGAGGTAAATCATTACGGGAACGTTGTCTCTTAAAAAGATTTCTCCATAATTTAACTTTTTATTTTTTGTTGGGTGTTCTAACGCCGCAACACTGCCTACTAGCTCTCCTGATATTTCAACTAAAGTCTTTTCAAAGTGTTTTTTTGCATTTGTTACAATTTTCTCTTCATCTGAACTTGGTCTTACTCTTAAATTTTTCTGACTAAATCTTTCTGCCATTTCATTTATATCCCTTTATTTAAGCCTAGTTGTTTAAAGAGACTTTGAACAAATAAAAAATTAATAAAAAATTTTTGTATAAAAGGTTGCATAATGACAGTCGAATGGTTTAGTATTTTCTTCTGGGCAAAATTATATTTTTTTGCATTATTCAAGCAATTATCTTAAATCTGATTTTTGGTAAATGAATGAATATTTTGGAAATTTGATTTCGATCAACATTTTCAGCCAGAAGAAGGGTTTCCCCTTCAGAATGAGTTATCCACTTGCTGTTTAACTCTGCACCTAGAAAATTTAAAAACTTAGGAACTGATGCTTTTATTGCGTCGAAACTTTATCAAATTTAGATTTGGTAATTTTGAGATGTATTGCAATAAAGGTGTGAGGTCCCGTCAAGAATATATAAATTGTTTTCATTTGCTAACTTTTAGTCTTTTGAAAACCAACGGATCTGAGATCTTGGAAAGTCACTTTGAAATATTTTTAATGTGCACTCAAAGTAATCCTTAATTATTTAAGGAGGCTGAACCTAAATAATTTAAGTCAATCTTATTTTTATTTGGAGAATGCAATTCATATTGAGTAGATTTATCTACAAAAGGATTTGAACACAACGGAGAGTTTGATCCTGGCTCAGGATGAACGCTGGCGGCGTGCTTAACACATGCAAGTCGAACGAACCTTCGGGTTAGTGGCGGACGGGTGAGTAACGCGTGAGAATCTGCCCTCAGGAGGGGGATAACGGTTGGAAACGACCGCTAATACCCCATATGCCTATTGGTGAAATGAATTTCGCCTGAGGATGAGCTCGCGTCTGATTAGCTAGTTGGTGAGGTAATGGCTCACCAAGGCTTCGATCAGTAGCTGGTCTGAGAGGATGATCAGCCACACTGGGACTGAGACACGGCCCAGACTCCTACGGGAGGCAGCAGTGGGGAATTTTCCGCAATGGGCGAAAGCCTGACGGAGCAACGCCGCGTGAGGGACGAAGGCCTCTGGGCTGTAAACCTCTTTTCTCAAGGAAGAAGATATGACGGTACTTGAGGAATAAGCCACGGCTAATTCCGTGCCAGCAGCCGCGGTAATACGGGAGTGGCAAGCGTTATCCGGAATTATTGGGCGTAAAGCGTCCGCAGGCGGCTTTTCAAGTCTGCTGTTAAAACGTGGAGCTTAACTCCATCATGGCAGTGGAAACTGAAAGGCTTGAGTATGGTAGGGGCAGAGGGAATTCCCGGTGTAGCGGTGAAATGCGTAGATATCGGGAAGAACACCAGTGGCGAAGGCGCTCTGCTGGGCCATTACTGACGCTCATGGACGAAAGCCAGGGGAGCGAAAGGGATTAGATACCCCTGTAGTCCTGGCCGTAAACGATGAACACTAGGTGTCGGGGGAATCGACCCCTTCGGTGTCGTAGCTAACGCGTTAAGTGTTCCGCCTGGGGAGTACGCACGCAAGTGTGAAACTCAAAGGAATTGACGGGGGCCCGCACAAGCGGTGGAGTATGTGGTTTAATTCGATGCAACGCGAAGAACCTTACCAGGGTTTGACATCCTGCGAACCTCTTAGAAATTTGAGGGTGCCTTCGGGAATGCAGTGACAGGTGGTGCATGGCTGTCGTCAGCTCGTGTCGTGAGATGTTGGGTTAAGTCCCGCAACGAGCGCAACCCACGTTTTTAGTTGCCAGCATTTAGTTGGGCACTCTAGAAAGACCGCCGGTGATAAACCGGAGGAAGGTGTGGATGACGTCAAGTCATCATGCCCCTTACACCCTGGGCTACACACGTACTACAATGCTACGGACAAAGGGCAGCAAACTCGCGAGAGCTAGCAAATCCCATAAACCGTGGCTCAGTTCAGATCGTAGGCTGCAACTCGCCTACGTGAAGTAGGAATCGCTAGTAATCGCAGGTCAGCATACTGCGGTGAATACGTTCCCGGGCCTTGTACACACCGCCCGTCACACCATGGAAGTTGGCCATGCCCGAAGTCGTTACTCCAACCCTTGTGGAGGAGGACGCCGAAGGTGGGGCTAATGACTGGGGTGAAGTCGTAACAAGGTAGCCGTACCGGAAGGTGCGGCTGGATCACCTCCTAACAGGGAGACAACAAAATGTTAAATATTAATTTTGTCACCTTAGGTCGATCGGTATCTCACATTCTTAATTTATTAAGGATTTTATTTCCTAAGTTTTTTCTAGGTCACACCCATTACTTTTCCTGGGCCATTAGCTCAGGTGGTTAGAGCGCACCCCTGATAAGGGTGAGGTCCCTGGTTCAAGTCCAGGATGGCCCATATCTCTATGTTGGGGGTATAGCTCAGTTGGTAGAGCGCCTGCTTTGCAAGCAGGATGTCAGCGGTTCGAGTCCGCTTACCTCCACTGATTACCACCTCTTCCATAATTTTATAGAAGGGAAATGTTTTGAGTTGTGATCAATTTCTGAACGAATCTAGCTTCCTAATCAATCTTAATTAAGATGCTGGACTCATTGAATTAATTTCTTTGTTTTCAGAGAACCTTGACAACTGCATAGATTATTTTTAAAGACAATAAGCATCTTTAATGATGCAGATTTATTATTTGTGCGATTGCATTAATAACAATTCTATTAAGCTGATGCTTCAATTTTTGAAGTTATTGGTCAAGCTACAAAGGGCTCACGGAGGATACCTAGGCACACAGAGGCGATGAAGGACGTGGTTACCTGCGATAAGTCTCGGGGAGTTGGAAGCACACTTTGATCCGGGAATTTCCGAATGGGGCAACCCCATGTACGGCCAACTGAATATATAGGTTGGTGCGAGCTAACCCAGCGAACTGAAACATCTTAGTAGCTGGAGGAAGAGAAAGTAAATAACGACTCCCTCAGTAGCGGCGAGCGAACGGGGAATAGCCCAAACCGATAGTCTTGACTATCGGGGTTGTGGGACAGCAATATGGATCAACAAGTCTAGAAGAAACGTTTGAATGGCGTGCCACAGAGGGTGAAAGCCCCGTAATCGAAAGATAAGTTGACTTAGCTGTATCCCGAGTAGCACGGAGCACGTGGAATTCCGTGTGAATCTGCGAGGACCACCTCGTAAGGCTAAGTACTACTGTGTGACCGATAGTGAAACAGTACCGCGAGGGAAAGGTGAAAAGAACCCCGGGAGGGGAGTGAAATAGAACATGAAACCGTGAGCTTACAAGCAATGGGAGCCCGACTAATCGGGTGACCGTGTGCCTGTTGAAGAATGAGCCGGCGACTTATAGGCACTGGCGGGTTAAACCGGAAATGGTGGAGCCACAGCGAAAGCGAGTCTTAATAGGGCGTTTGTCAGTGTTTATAGACCCGAACCCTGGTGATCTAACCATGGCCAGGATGAAGCTTGGGTGATACCAAGTGGAGGTCCGAACCGACTGAAGTTGAAAATTCAGCGGATGAGCTGTGGTTAGGGGTGAAATGCCAATCGAACCAGGAGCTAGCTGGTTCTCCCCGAAATACGTTGAGGCGTAGCGTCTAGTGCTCCAGCAGGGGGGTAAAGCAACCATTTCGGTGCGGGCTGCGAAAGCGGTACCAAATCGATATGAACTCTGAATACCCTGTGTGTAACTAGGCAGTCAGACTGTGGGGGATAAGCTCCATAGTCAAGAGGGAAACAGCCCAGACCGCCAGCTAAGGTCCCAAAATTAACGCTAAGTGATAAAGGAGGTGGGATTGCCCAGACAACCAGGAGGTTTGCCTAGAAGCAGCCATCCTCAAAGGAGTGCGTAATAGCTCACTGGTCGAGCGATCCTGCGCCGAAAATGAACGGGGCTAAGCGTTATACCGAAGCTGCGGATAAATTTTTTTATGGTAGGGGAGCGTTCTATGTAGGGTGAAGCGTTAGCGTAAGCGGACGTGGACAGCATAGAAGTGAGAATGTCGGCTTGAGTAGCGAAAACATGGGTGAGAATCCCATGCCCCGAAACCCTAAGGGTTCCTCCGGCAGGCTCGTCCGCGGAGGGTTAGTCTGGACCTAAGGCGAGGCCGAAAGGCGTAGTCGATGGATAACAGGTCAATATTCCTGTACCAGATGTGTTTTGAGAAGGGGGACGGAGAAGGCTAACCAGGCCAGATGTTGGTTACTGGTTCAAGCGTTCGAGGCTTTGAGAGATGGAGAAAACATCTTGAGCTAAGGCGTGAGTACGAGCTGCTACGGCAGCGAAGTTGGTGATGTCATGCTTCCAAGAAAAGCCCTATACTCGTTAAGACACAAATGCCAGTACCCGAAACCGACACAGGTGGGGTGGTAGAGAATACCGAGGGGCGCGAGATAACTCTCTCTAAGGAACTCGGCAAAATGGCCCCGTAACTTCGGGAGAAGGGGTGCCAGCGAGAGCTGGTCGCAGTGAAGAGGCGCAAGCGACTGTTTACCAAAAACACAGGTCTCCGCTAAGTCGCAAGACGATGTATGGGGGCTGACACCTGCCCAGTGCCGGAAGGTTAAGGAAGCTGGTTAGCTTTTAGTGAAGCTAGCGACTGAAGCCCCGGTGAACGGCGGCCGTAACTATAACGGTCCTAAGGTAGCGAAATTCCTTGTCGGGTAAGTTCCGACCCGCACGAAAGGTGTAACGATTTGCGCGCTGTCTCGGAGAGAGGCTCGGCGAAATAGAATTGTCTGTGAAGATGCGGACTACATACACCCGGACAGAAAGACCCTATGAAGCTTTACTGTAGTTTGATATTGTGCTCGGGCTCTGAATGCGCAGAATAGGTGGGAGACGTTGAAATAGTGCTTGTGGGTACTATTGAGTCATCGGTGAGATACCACTCTTTTAGAGCTAGGGTTCTAACGCTTACCCGTTATCCGGGAAGCGGACAGTATCTGATGGGCAGTTTGACTGGGGCGGTCGCCTCCTAAAAGGTAACGGAGGCGCACAAAGGTTCCCTCAGGCTGGTTGGAAATCAGTCGTTGAGTGCAAAAGCAGAAGGGAGCTTGACTGTGAGACCTACAAGTCGAACAGGGACGAAAGTCGGTTTTAGTGATCCGACGGTTCTGCGTGGAAGGGCCGTCGCTCAACGGATAAAAGTTACTCTAGGGATAACAGGCTGATCTCCCCCAAGAGTTCACATCGACGGGGAGGTTTGGCACCTCGATGTCGGCTCATCGCAACCTGGGGCTGAAGTCGGTCCCAAGGGTTGGGCTGTTCGCCCATTAAAGCGGTACGCGAGCTGGGTTCAGAACGTCGTGAGACAGTTCGGTCCATATCCGGTGTATGCGCAGGAATATTGAGAGGATTTCTCCCTAGTACGAGAGGACCGGGAGGAACGCACCTCTGGTGTGCCAGTTATCGTGCCAACGGTAAACGCTGGGTAGCCATGTGCGGAGTGGATAACCGCTGAAAGCATCTAAGTGGGAAGCCCACCTCAAGATGAGTATTGCCATGGCTTAAGCCAGTAAGGTCACGGGAAGAACACCCGTTGATAGGCTCTACGTGGAAGCTTGGTAACAAGTGCAGCGGAGGAGTACTAATAGACCGAGGGCTTGACCAAATAAACTTAATTTATTGTTTTTAATTTATATAATTTTCTATGCAGTTCTCAAGGTTCACACTATCCTGGTGTTCATGGCGATGTGGAACCACTCCGATCCATCTCGAACTCGGTTGTGAAACGCATCAGCGGCGAAAATATTTAGGGGGTAGCCCCTTGAGAAAATAGCTCAATGCCAGGTAAAAATATTTAAAAGGGTTTACTTTCTTGAGTAAACCCTTTTTATTTTTGGCAATTTGGACACCAATGAGTACTTCTTCCAGCAATTTTTTTCTTTACAATTAAATTTCTGCATATGCGACATTCTTTGCCAGTTCTCCTATAGACATTTGTTTGTAAACCAAAATTCCCATTTTCTCCCTCCAAATCTCTAAAGTCACTAAATGTAGTCCCGCCAGAACCTATACTTTTTTTTAATACATTAACAATTGATTCTTTGAGATTAATTAACTCATTTTTCTTTATTGTTTTAGCTTGCCTAAAAGGTGAGATACCAGCCGAATATAAACTTTCATCAGCATAAATATTACCTATACCTGCCACTATTGTTTGATCTAGTAAGACAGCTTTTATAGATTTTTTTCTTTTGGAAATAACTTTCTTAAGGTATTTTGCGTCAAAGTCACTAGAAAATGGTTCTGGTCCTAATGAACCTAATCCTTTGATTATTTTATTAGGCGATAATCCTTCCTTTATCCACCACATTTGACCAAAACTTCTCACGTCAATGAACCTTAGCTCATTATTTTTTTTATCAAAAAGTCTTATTCTTGTATGTTTGCAAGGCTGAGTAGAGTTATCAATGAATTTGAAATAGCCAGTCATTCTTAGATGAACTATAAGAAAACCGTTATCTTTTGAGGATTTCTCGAAATCTAAAAAACTATTTTCATTTTCAATTTTTTTTAGTTCAGCTATTAAATATTTTCCTCTTCTATCCCATTTGCATAAAAGTGAGTTATTTAGCCCCTGAATAAATTCTTCTGTGTTAGGAGGATAAGCAACAGTTGAATTCCTACAGACCTCAACTTTTTTAATAACAAAGTTATTAAGTTTTTGCTCTAAACCTCTTCTAACAGTTTCAACTTCAGGTAGCTCAGGCAATTATTTAAGCTTTTTCTAATTCACTTTCAGCAAAATTATTTGTATTTGCACCACCTTCTGTTCCGCTTATACCTGCATAATTTACTTTGTCAAATCTAACAACACAGTTATATTTAATACCTGATGTATCAACTGAGGCAACTTTACCTATTTCATTGTACCAATATGATTCTGGTCTTTTTACTCTTACGAGATCTCCTCTTGAAATTGCCATTTCTGTTAATTTAACTTATTAAAGAATAACCCATCATTAATAGTCTTAGACAAATTATTCACACATATTAATTAAAATTTCTAACAAAAATCCTTTATTAAATTTTTTTCGAATTCTTCTTTAGCAGGCTTACCTCCCTTCCATTTTCTGCCTGGGATTCTTACATCTAATTCTTTTGTATCGCAATTGATTGAAAGAATCATTTTTTTATTTTCTTGATTTAGTACATTTAAAACTTTTCTACCTTTAATTTTTTCATAAGATTTACTTTGGATAATTATTGGACCATAAAGTTGTTTATTTAACTCAAGTAATTCATTATTATTCTTATGTTTAAGTATTTGATAATTTTCTGAACTAATTGGTTTATTTTTGCTTAAGTAGATCTTTTGCCCAACTTTTATAGAATCTGGATTCTTGAGATTATTAATTTCTATCAAAAATTCTAAATTTAACTTATATTTGTTTGATATTTCAGTAAGATTTTCACCTGTTTGAACAAAATGATAATTATTTATTAAATCAGATGGTTTTGTAGGATTTTCAGTAGATTCGGAGATAATGAGATTCTGACCAACAAAGATATAATTTTTATCTTTTAAATTATTCAATTTAATAATTAAATCTTTATTTATTGAATAGAGTTTTGAAATACTTGATATTGTATCTCCACTTTTTACAATGTGAATTTTTCTTATTTCAGTTTTATCTTCATTAATTGATTCTTTTCTAGTAATATTTCCAATTTTATTTATTGCTGAATCTATCTTTTCTTCCGAGTTTATTAATGAGTGATTAAAAAAATTAATAAGTATCGCAATTACTAAAAAGAAAAATTTCATTAACTTCACTGTTTATTTAAAGATAATCTTTTAATTTAAAATCGCTAGGTTTTTGAAAACAATTTAAGTAATTTAAACCTGAAAAATAAACTTTAAAAATTTCTTTACTCTTTCGTAGGGAGGATATCGCAGATTTGAATCAAATAAAAAACCTTTAAAAGTAATAGATTTTTGATTTGAGAAATTTCGAAACCCTTCTTCTCCGTGAAATTTACCAATACCACTTTGCCCAACGCCTCCAAATGGTAAATTTGGAATAAGGACTGGTAACATCACATCATTTATACAAATTGTTCCTGAGCTGGTTACTCTTGAAATATAATTATGGATTTTTTTATTACCTCCAAATAAGTAGATTGCTAATGGTTTTGATGTTTGACTAATCTGTTTTAAAGCTGATTCCTTATCATTGATTCCAATTACTGGAAGTATTGAACTAAATAGTTCTTTTTGCAAAATATCTGTTTCATTTAATTTAGTACTCAAGATTGTAGGAGATATTTTTAACTTTTTTTTACTAAAAGTTCCCCCAAATAAAATTCTTTTTTCTTTTTTATATTTTTTGAGAATTTCTACAGTTGATGTAAATTGCTTTTTCTCTAATTTTGATAAGTTTTCGGAAATAATTGGATTATCTCCGTAAAAACTTACTATGCATTCCTTTAATTTTTCTATAAAATTATTTTCAATTTCTTTATCTACAAAGATATGATTCGGAGCCACACAGGATTGACCAGAATTAAAAAATTTTCCCCAAACAATTCTTTTAGCAGCTACTTCTAAATTTGCATTCTTGAAAATAATTACAGGATTTGTTCCGCTTAACTCAAGAGTTAATGGAGTTAAGTTTTTTGAAGCTAATTTCATAATAGATTTTCCAGTTTCAGTACTTCCTGTAAAAAATATGTGGTCAAAATTTTGTTCAATTAATTTTATGGATTGTTTATAATCACCCTCTACTGTCCATAGGACATCTTTATGGAAATATTTGGAAGTAAGCTTTTTAATAAGTTTTGAAGTCGCAGGACATTTCTCTGATGGTTTTATAACTGCTGTATTTCCTGCTGAGAAAATATTTACTAATGGCTTTAAAACGTAAAGTAATGGATAATTATATGGACCAAGAATTAAGACACACCCAAGAGGTTCATAAATAACTTTGGAGGATGATGGAAATAGATAAAAAGGTGTATCAATCTTTTTTGGTCGCATCCAATAATTGAGTTTCTTTTTTATGAGTGAAATTTCTTCTTTCACTAAAAGGATTTCTGAAAGTCCTTCAATTTCAGATTTACCTAGATCAACAAAAAGTGATTTTATTATTTCTTTTTTATTTTCATCCAAAAGTTTAGAAACTATATTGATATGTTGGATTCGCCATTTTATATCTTCCGTTTTACCAGTGAGAACTGTATTTTTTAATTTATTAATGTCTTCTAAATGAAATTTATCAGAAATTTTCATTTTATTTCTATGAATAGTATTAAATATATCAGAGGATAAATTGTAAATAAATAAAGTTTTTAGCCACTTAAATCAAAGTGAATGATTTACAAGAAATAATCAAATTAATTAATATTGCTTTTAAAAATTCAAATTTTTCTTGGTTAATATATTTCTATGAGGGAAGAATTTTCAATTAGATTGATATCTATCAATGAAATACCAGAAGTTACAAAATGGGCAAGGTTAGAAGGATTTTCTCCTGGAATGGATGACGTATCAATTTATAGAAATACAGATAAACAAGGGTTATGGGTAGCTTGTCTCGATAATAATCCTATAGGTTCTATTGCGTGTATTAAATATAATTCCTTGTATGGTTTTATAGGTTTATTTATTGTAAAAAAAGAATTCCGAAATAATGGATATGGAGTGAGATTATGGAAACATGCCCTCGATTATTTAAAAAATGTTGATTGTATTGGTCTTGAGGCTGCCCCAGATAGATTGAATGATTACGCAAAGTGGGGGTTTAGAAAATCTTCCATTACAAATCGATGGAAATTAAATGGTTCTCAAGATTTGCCATTGAGAAATTTTTATAAAGATCAATTTCATTCTTTTAAAGTTGTCCAGGGTAATAAAATTTCCTCTAAAGCAGTCTTAATTTATGATGCTCAAAGAGAACCTAGTCCCAGGCCACATTTTCTAAATGACTGGTTGAAAAATTCTCATGGTAATGTCAGTGCAATTGTCGATAATAATGGGATGTGCCATGGATTTGGCAGGATAAGACCTTGTGTATTGGAGGATAATGAGCAAGGCTGGAGAATCGGACCTCTTTTAGCGGATACTCCACCACTTGCTGAACTATTAATAAGGGAGTTAGTTGGTGATTTAGATTCCCAAATCTTATTGGATTGCTCTAATCTGAATCCTTATGCAAATTATCTTTTATCAAGTTTGGGATTTGAGGAAATATCAAAAACTTACAGAATGTATAAAGGAATTCAACCTCCCTGCCCAATGAATCAAGTATACGGACTTGCCTGCTTGGAACTGGGGTGATTTCCTTTAAAGCGTGCATTTTACCTTTTGTTTCTGTAATACTGAGAGAAGTTTGTTTGATTATCCATAAGCTTAACTTTCAGAAGGTTTCAAAATTTTTTCTACAATATCGGCGTTGATTATAGTGATCTCTCCATTATCAATATTGGCAACTTGAAACAAGGTCCATGAATTTGGATTTCTAGCTCCTCCAATACAGTCGATAACTTGACCAATCCAATAATTTTTATTCTTTTCCTTAGTATCTTCGCAATTTTCTTTTTTAATCGCGACATAATCACCAGGCCTAACGAAAAGAAACTCAGGAGTTGCCGAGCTCACAATAAATAGCTGATAGTATATAGGTACTATACTAAGTTAGTAGTTTTGTTGCCGAACTTTTAATTATTTTCCAAACTAGAGGTAATTCAAAAATAAAATGGAATCAACTCAAATCTCTATATTTTCAACATTATTGGGGTAAATTTTATCTTTAACTGACGCTTATATAGAAAGAAATATTCCTTGATAATATTTCCAATTTATTTTTTAAATTAAATAAGATTTAAGCTGGTCTAATATGTCGGCACGGTTAGAAACTAATTTTGTAAAAACTAAATATATCAATCCTCCCATTGCAAGTCTTCCGTTAATTTTCTCTAACTGCTTTAGTTTTTTTAACAAATTTCTTTTGCGGTTAAACAAAACTTAAAGGGTATAGAAAATAAAAAAGTATTGGTTACTTCAAAATTAAAAAAAAATTATAAAAATTTATAGAAATATTATTTCAAACACGAATTAAATTTAAAGCCAAGCTTCTTTCATCTCAAGATACAACCTCTCGCTCTCAGCAGAATTAATTTTGCTGTCGGAATAAGATTGTTGCTGTTGCTGCTGCTGTTGCTGAGTTGAGTTAGTATTAGGGGTTTGGACTTCGCTCATTAGAGGGCTTAAATATATTGTGTTTATTCTCTCATATTTACCGCTTTTTTTGTCAACTTAAATTCTTAAATTTTATTTAAATTTTCTACGTTTTTAATTTTCAGGTTTTTCGGTGAAAGTTATTTTGCTACTGTGGTTTTGGCGTATAGGAATTTAACTTCCCAATATATAATTCCTAGGAAGATAGCACTTGCAATAATAATTTCAGAAATGGCTAACATTTTATTTATCAATAGTAATTTAATTTTGGTATCAATTTACACAGAATGCAATAGGTACTAATTACATTTAAGATTTTAAAAAATCTTACTTAATAAAATAACGCGTCAAAATAATATAAAATTTTAAGTTAGATACATCTTATTGTCGTGGGGAATTTCATAAATTCAACAATTCTTTTACCTTTAATACCTCTAGTTACTTCTTTATTCATTTTTATTTTGCTGGTAAGTTTTAATAGAACACTTAACAGATTAACAAAACCAGTTACTGCACTTGTTGCATTATCTTTATTAAGTTCTGCTTTTATAGGCGCATTTGACTATTTTAAGAAAATAGAAGAAGAATTAGTTTTATCGGAATTTCTTGAATTTTTTAAAGAAACAAATTTAGTGATGCATCTCAATTTAGTAAATGAAAAAATTATAATTTTTTTCTCACTAATAATGATATTAATAATTGGATTATCTTTTTATAAATTACCTAGAAAAAAAGGTTATGTCGCATTGATTATTAGCTTAGGATTAATATCTTCTTCGGTGATGATCTCAATATTGCTAATAGATTTTTCAGCACTAATCTAAATTGTAGTAAGCATTGACAAAGCTTCGTTAAGTTCTTTCACATGATTTAATTCATCTTGAGCGATTTCTTTTATTTTTTGATCATTTGGATTATCTTTTAAATATTTGGAATAAGTTTCAAATGCATGCTCTTCAATTTTTATGTTGACATCATAAGCATTAGCTGGAGAGAGGAAATAATAAAAAACCATGATCCAGTAATAAACAAGCACAAGGTGTCTCGCAAAGAATCTATCAATCCAGAACCTATCTCCCCCTCTTTTCTCCATTTCTTTAAGATGCTCAGTTTCGTTAATAGCTTGATAAAAATGTTCTTTCATTAAAATCATTGTTTTTTTATTTTTAATGCCTAGGGATTCTTTAAAATGAAGTACTGAAAGAAATGCAAAATAAGGTGATCTAGCTATGACTTCTAAAACCCAAAATCTTTGTAAATTTCTACCAGAGTATATGAACCCTAAGAATTTGACAGTAATATTCAAAATTAAAGAATTTAATTTCTTCATAAATTTCGTTTTCTTTAAGTATAATTACTCATTTTCTCGAGATCTATATTGTATTTAAGTAATTAACCAAAATTTAATATTCATTGTCTAAAAATTTTGTCTTCCATTGAAATATTTTTTTTTCATGCATTAATTGGTTAGATAAAAATTTTATATGAAAACTGCTGAAAAAATTGCAAATGCCAAAAAGAGGATTAATGAATTAGAAAGACTTATAAAATATTGGAATGATTCAGAGCATGATGAAGCAAAAATAGTAAATCTTACAATGAAAATTGAACATAAAGTTGCTTAGATATTGATTATTAAGGCTGATTAACTTTTTATTTACTTTAAGTGATTTAATATTTCTGATTATTCAAAAATTGTTTTATCTATAAATAGAGCAATTAAACCTATTCTCAAAAACGGTAATGAAGAAATAATCTAAAAGAAAAAAATATATGAAAACCTTTTCAAAAAATTATTTAGTTCCTATTAAATTTATACCATGGTTTTTTTGGGTATTTATATCGTTTGTGAGTATATATTTGTGTAAGACAGCCTGGGTAAGTTGAATAGTTAATGAATCTAGCTTCTTCTTAGCCATCCAGGAGCACCGCCAAACCAATCCGATATA
>QCNH01000028.1 GCA_003213275.1 Prochlorococcus sp. AG-424-M03
TAATTAATCCTGAAAATGATATGGGCATTTCCCAACCTGCAAAATCCACTAATTTTGCATTGGATTCAACATATTTTGAATAAAGAGGACTTTTTAGCAAATCCATGAAATATTTAGTTTGTTTTTAGTATTTTTACACTGTAGTTTAGAAATTTTTTATTGCATATTTTCTAATGACAAAATTAAGCTTCTAAGTACTTTGGCTGCAACTATGCTACTTACTCCGCTTTTATCAATTTCTGGAGATAATTCCACAATATCTGAAGCCACAATTCTAAGGTCTTTTAAAGTTTTCAGTATTTCTTCAAAATCATTCCAAAAAAATCCTCCCGGTTCTGGAGTGCCCGTCCCTGCTAATAAACTGGGATCAAACCAATCTAAATCTATTGTTAAATAGATTGGAGACTTAGCGTATGGTAGAAGAGCTTGTTTTAACTCATGTGCATTTCCGCCTGGACAAAAGTTAACTAATTGGTTGTTGTTATGCATAATTTCAAATTCTTCCTTAGTCCCACTTCTAATTCCTACTTGCAAAATTTTCTTTTCAGGTAGCACTTCTAAGCATCTTTTCATAGTACAAGCATGACTATGTTCATTTCCTATATATGATTCTCTTAAATCTGCATGAGCATCAAGTTGAACCAAAATCAAATCTGGATATTTTTTTACTAATGCTTCAATAGCACCTCTTGTAATAGAGTGTTCGCCTCCAAGCATAATAGGACTAAGGCGTTTACTAATTAAATAATTTGTTGCTGATTTAACTGATTCAATAACGGACTTTGAGTCATTTTTATCAATTAGTATTGATCCAAAATCAACATACATAATATCCTCTAAGTCTTTTTTTATTTTTGGACAATATGTTTCTAAACAAGAACTGACTTGTCTTATTGCTTCTGGACCGAATCTTGCTCCTGGTTTAAACGAACATGTCCCGTCATAATTAACTCCAAATATACCAATTGAGCAATTCTCAGGACTTCTTTTTGCTCCCATATAAATTGCATTTTCGTTATCAAATAAATTTTTTGTCATCTTATAAATCTAGTTCTTTTACAATTTTATTTGGCATCATTTTGAATGCTGCATTTTGAAAATTTAAATTCCAAATTTCACATCCTTTTTCTATTTTTATGACTTCATCATAATTTTGCTTTGATAAATTTAGATCTTCGGAAGAAGCAAATGTCCAACTCCAAATCCCGCTTGGATATATAGGCACAAAGGAATACATAGTTTCAGAAACTTTAAATATATTTTTTAGGGTTTTCAAAATATCCATGTGAATATTTTTGAATGATTCAGGAGATTCGCTTTGCGTTGCTAATATCCCACTTGTTGTAAGTATCCTTTTACATTCTTTGTAAAAAGAATCTGAAAATAATAAATTTGAAAATTCTGAGGGATCTGAACAATCTATAAATATAACGTCGTAAAAATTATCTCTTGTTTTTTTTACCCATTTAACACCATCATCAACATGTATTTCTAATCTTTTGTCATTCCATGCTTCGCCTCCAATCTCTTTTAGAAATTTTTTAGATATTTTGATTACCTCCTCATCAATTTCTACTAGATCAATTTTTGATATTTGAGAATATTTAACGCATTCTCTTACAGTACCACCGTCACCACCGCCAATAATTAGTACATTAGATTTTTCGTCAATGCTACTTAATGCAGGATGCACAAGACACTCATGATAATATTTCTCGTCTTTTAATGATGTCATCCAACAACCATCTAACATTAAAGCTTTACCATAATATTCATTTTCAATAACAATAATTTCTTGATATTTTGAGTTTTTTTTAATTAGAATTTTCCCATTTAGGCCGAATCTTGAGCCTTTATGATATTCATCTATCCATGTTGTAATATTTGTCATTTGCTTTTAGGAATTTTTCCCGCCAGTTTTTCTTTCGCTATTTGCCAAAGCCGTTGAAAGTCTTTAGGAGTTTGTTTTTTAATATTATCTCCTGCATGCTCTTCGACGATTGCAAATCTGTCTAAAAATTTTATATTAGTTTTTTGAAGAGCTGATTCAGGATTGATCTTTAAAAAGTTTGAGAGATTAAGAAGGGTAAAGTAAATATCCCCAAATTCATTTTTTATCTCTGAATCATCTTTACTTTTAATTGCTTCCTTTAATTCATTAATCTCTTCTTCTAACTTTTTAAAAATCTCATCAGTACTTTCCCACTTAAAACCATATTCTTTAACAACATTTGTGATTTTATCTGTTCCAACCGTTGGCGGTAAATTTTTAATTTTCAAATTTAAATTTCTACTAATTGAAGATTTCATATGAGGTGCTTCTTTTTCTAAATTTTTTATATTTACCCAAATCTGTTGTGATTTTTTTAATGATACTTTTTCTTTTTTGTTAAAAATATATGGATGTCTATTAATAATTTTCTTGTTTAGATTTTTTATAACATCATTTAGTGCAAATTCTTTTTCTTCGTAACCGATTTCAGCATGAAGCATTACTTGTAATAAAAGATCTCCTAACTCCTCACATATGTTATCTGCATTTTTTTCATATATCGCATCTATAAATTCATTACTTTCTTCATACAAAAATGGGATCAACGATAAATGAGACTGTATTTTCTGCCATGGGCAGCCCCAAGTTTTATCTTTTAATGCTTTGATATTAGATATTAAGATTTTAAAACTATTTATAGTCTCTAAATCGGAATTGTTTTCCAATTTATATCTATTGTTTGAGGACATAGGATATATTTTATTAATTAAATTTTGCCTCAATCATGAAATATTTAAATACTTAGTATAAATTTTTCAACTTCATCTATTAGAATGATCTATTATAAGGGCGATTAGCTCAGCGGTAGAGCGCCTGCCTTACAAGCAGGATGTCCCTGGTTCGAACCCTGGATCGCCCATTTATTATTTTTTTAATGACTGAGATCGCCAATCTTTCAATCAGTCAAAGTGCTGCTTCAGAACTATCTAGGCAAGCTTCTTTTGGAGGTTCTCCAGGAGAAATGTCGATTGATTTGGTAGAGGATAAAAATTGTTCAGAAGGATGGATGCATATTAAATTAAGGCCAGGTACATGTAATGGATCGCCTATTTCAAGAACTGAAGGAGTAACTTTATACGCGGATGTAAAAAAGTTTAATTTACTGAAAGATTTAAAATTAGATTATTACGGTGATTTGAGCGGTGGTGGATTTCTTATTTCAACACCAAAAAATGCAAAACGTTGTTCCTGTGGTTCTGGCTTCAAACTTTTGTAGAATGGATGTGTCTTTTTTTGCAAACTAATATTATTTTCATTAATTGGCTGCTCTCAAGATAAAATAAACAAAAAGTTTATTGAAATAAAATTTGCACATGACAGAGATGAATGATCAATTATCTTTAGAGAATTATTCACCTTTTGAAGTAGAGAAAAAGTGGCAAGAAAAATGGGAGAGTCTAAAGGCGTTTAGTCCTAAACCTGAGGATGATGGGGAGCCTTTTTGTGTTGTTATTCCGCCACCAAATGTAACTGGATCTTTGCATATGGGGCATGCATTTAATACGGCTTTGATAGATGTTGTAGTACGTTTTCAAAGACTTTTAGGTAAGAATGTTTTGTGTTTACCGGGAACTGACCATGCTTCAATAGCTGTTCAAACTATTCTCGAAAAACAATTAAAAAGTGAAGGCAAAACAAGCGAGGATATTGGAAGAGATGAATTTCTTAAAAGAGCATGGAATTGGAAAGAACAAAGTGGTGGAAGAATAGTTTCTCAATTAAAAAGGATAGGATATTCAGTTGACTGGACTAGAGAAAGATTTACTCTTGATCAAAAATTAAATGAAGCAGTTATTGAGGCTTTTAATATTCTCTATAAAAAGAATTTAATTTATAGAGGCGAATATTTGGTTAATTGGTGCCCTGAATCTCAATCTGCCGTAAGTGATCTTGAAGTTGAAATGCAAGAAGTAAATGGTCATTTATGGCATTTTAAATACCCTTTAATTTCTGCAAGTGGTGAACAGTTAGATAAGTACTTAGAAGTTGCAACAACAAGACCAGAAACTCTTTTGGGTGATACTGCTGTGGCAGTTAATCCTGATGATGATAGATATAAAGAATTTATTGGTGTCAAAGTAAAAGTTCCTTTCGTTGATAGAGAAATACCTATTATCGCTGATTCACATGTTGATAAAGATTTTGGTACGGGTTGTGTGAAGGTTACTCCAGCCCATGATCCAAATGATTTTGCAATAGGAAAAAGGCATAATTTAAAACAGATTAATGTAATGAACAAAGATGGAACTTTAAATATTAATGCAGGTATTTTTCAAAATTTAGATAGATATGAGGCTAGAAAGAAAATTATCAAAGAATTGGATAACTTAGGCCTTTTGACAAAGATAGAGGATTATAAACATACTGTTCCTTTTTCTGATAGAGGTAAGGTGCCAATTGAACCTTTATTGTCAACACAATGGTTTTTGAAAATGGATGATATATCACAAGGATGTCTTAATGAAATTGATTTTAAAAAACCATCGTTTATTCCTCCACGCTGGGAGAAAGTTTATAAGGATTGGTTAGAGAATATTAATGATTGGTGTATCAGTCGGCAATTGTGGTGGGGGCACCAAATACCAGCCTGGTATGTTTTAGATGAATCTCAAGACTCAATAGAACAAAATACTCCATATATCGTTGCAAGAAATGAAGAGGATGCCTTAATCGAAGCTAATAAAAAATTTGGATTAAATATTAAATTGGTTCGTGATAAAGATGTTTTGGATACATGGTTTTCAAGTGGTTTATGGCCTTTCTCAACCCTTGGTTGGCCAAATACAAATGATCCGGATTTTAAAAAATGGTATCCAAATAGTGTTCTTGTTACTGGTTTCGATATTATTTTCTTCTGGGTGGCGAGAATGACAATGATGGGGAATACTTTTACAAATAATATTCCTTTTAAGGATGTTTATATTCATGGTCTAGTTCGAGATGAAAACAATAAAAAAATGAGTAAAAGTTCAGGTAATGGTATTGATCCAATACTATTAATTGATAAATATGGTTCTGATGCTCTACGATTTGCTTTAATTCGAGAAGTTGCAGGCGCTGGACAAGATATCCGGCTTGATTTTGATAGGAAAAAAGATACATCTTCAACTGTTGAAGCTTCAAGAAATTTTGCGAATAAATTATGGAATGCAACTAAATTTGTCTTAATTAATAAAACTTCTAATAATAATTATTCGCTTAATGAGAGTGATGAAACTTCTTTAGAGTTATGTGATAAGTGGATTTTATCGAAATTGAATCAGGTAAATATAAAAGTCGCTGCTTTGTTGAAAGAATATAAATTGGGAGAATCTGCGAAACTTCTATATGAATTTACGTGGAATGATTTTTGTGACTGGTATGTAGAATTTGCTAAACAAAGGTTTAATAATAAAGAGACTAAAAATAGACAAATATTTGAAAAAGTTTTAATAAAAGTGCTCAATGATATTTTGGTAATGATTCATCCTTTTATGCCGCACATTACTGAGGAACTTTGGCATGTGCTGCAACTAAAACCAGATAATGCATTATTATCTCTTCAAAAATGGCCAATTCACGAAAATAAATTTATTGATAATAAGCTTGATAATTCCTTTCAGCAACTCTTTGAAATTATTAGGCTGATTAGAAATTTGAGAGCTGAATTAGGTCTTAAGCCATCAGAAAAAGGTCCTGTATATTTAATTTCAGACAATGATGAATTGATTGATTTTTTAAAAACTTTAGTTGATGATATTCAAACCTTAACTAAATCTTCTGAAGTATTTATTTTTAAAACTAATGCTGTTGATAAAAAAGAGTTTGCTAAATCTTTTTCCGGGATAATTAGTGATTTAGAGGTTTACTTACCTTTTCAGGATTTTGTAAATATAGATGCATTAAAGGAAAGGTTAACCAAGGATTTAAAAAAGGTGACTATTGAATTAGAAAATTTAAATAAGAGATTATCTAATAAAAATTTCGTTGATAAGGCTCCAAGAGATATTGTTGATGAATGCAGATTTAAATTAAATGAGGGTTCGGTACAAAAGGAAAGAATTACTAAAAAACTCGAACTTTTGAATTGAGAATGAATATATTTCTTGAAAATATTTATAATTTGTCTTTTTTTTTTAATACTGGTTTTGGGATCTTTTCGTTTGTTTGTATTTATATTTTAATTGTTTTATTAATACTTCCAGCTTCTTGGTTATCTCTATTATCAGGTTTTTTATATGGCTCATATATAGGATCAATTATCGTTTTCATTTCCGCTTCCATAGGAGCATCAGTTGCTTTTTTTGTATCAAAAAATTTTTTTGCAAAAAAGCTAAAAAATCTTTTTAGCCGTTATCCAAAATTAAGTGTCATGGAAAAAGTAGTAGAAAAAGGCGGACTTAAATTAATTTTTTTAGCGAGATTATCGCCGATATTTCCCTTCAGTATTCTTAATTATTTTTATGGTTTGAATAATGTTAAATTTAGAGATTTCGCTCTTGGTCTTCTTGGAATAATTCCAGGAACTTTTCTTTATTGCTCAATAGGTAGTTTGGCAAAAAGTATTCAGGAGTTAAAAAATGTGCAATCACCAAATAATTTATATATTACTAGCATTGGAATTATTTCAACTTTTTGTGTTGTATATTTCTCAGCTAAATACTCCAGAGAATATTTTGAAAAATCTTAAGAATTTACTCTTTAATATTCCAATCTCTAATAGATGCAATTAAGATAAACCACAAAAGCCTAAATTTACCTAGTAAAGTTTTGTTGGCTTCTAATTTTATATATTTTGCCTGTCCACAAGGTGTTTTTATAAAGTTGAAAACTGTTTTCTTCGTCATAAGTCTCTCAAAAAGTTCTGATAATTATTCTGACATTTTATAGCCAAGATTTTTAGTTTTTTTACTTAAAAACCACATTTTTGATTGACTACTTTGTTGAATATTATTTTTTAAAATTTAAACTTTTTCTCCAGCTTTAAATCCTCTAAAGCATTTGAATCTAGGAAACCTAAGACTAAAAGCCACCGCATCCTTGGATTTAGTTTTAGCATCAGCTCTGATTTCTACAAGTTGACCAATCAGTTGATTCCGTTTTGACCAATATTCTTCACGTTGGATATCACTAAATCCGCTTCCACAACTAAGACTGTATTCATGCCCATCATCTTCCCCTTCTACTAGTACAGCTCCTAGTCTACCTTTATTGCGACCTGTGCCTTCCTCAACCGATACAACCTTTAAAGTGACTTCAATGAAAGGTTTCGCCTTTAACCAACTGTGTGTTCTTTTACATTCATAAATAGCATCGGGATCTTTAATCATTACTCCTTCATATCCACCTTCCACGGCAGATTTGTTCAGCTCTACAAATCTTTTCTGTCCCTCAATGGTGTCGAGATCTACATTTTCCCATTCAAGTGTTTTTATATGTCTAAGAAGCATAGAATGTTTTGCTACCCATTCTTTTACTAGTAAACTTCTTGCTGTTTGACTAGTGTTCCATTTCCCTTTTTGGAAGTTTTTCAGGGGACATAAGTCAAATAGGTGAAGAACTGCGTCTTTTGTTTGTTTGCCATCTTTTCTATGAACCTGTTTCATTAAATCTTGAAAGTTAGCACTCATTACTTCACCATCTAGGACTAAGTCATGAGGTGTAGGATCTTCTTTTAGGACGTTTTCTATTTCTGAGATAATATGACCAAAATTATGGAATTGTTTCCCATTACGAGAAAACATTTCTACTTTATTTTGTCTAATTATTGTTAAGACGCGCACACCATCTAATTTGATTTCAATTTGCTTTTTTCCTATCATTTTTTTTTCATGATTTGCACTGTCGTGAGCTAAAGGACAAGAAAAAATAGGAATCGCATATTTGGGAAATTTCTTGGCTATCTTGTTGATTGTTTTTTCAGATACACCACATCTAAGATCTTTTATTAAAACTCGTCTATAAAATCCATTCCACTCATCTTTTGTGGCAGATTCCATAGCCGTAATAATTGCATCGCGAGCAGCGTGACCAGTAAGTTCTCTTTGAATAAGCTTGTTTGCTAATTCCCTAAAATCTTTCCATAAAAAATTTTTACTTTTTTCATTCTCTTTTTCAGGAACAATTTTTACACCAAAAGTTACCAATGGATCAAGTGCCATGCGGATTCCCTCAAAAAAATCATCTAGACCTGCTTCCATTGCTTCTGAGATGATTTTTTCTTTATCTAATCTACTTGGGTGTAATTCTAATTGATGTATTATTTCTTCTTTAAACAATTCTTTTTGCCTCACAAGGAATTATTAATTCACTTTAGCTATTCTGTCTATTTTCCAATCATTGTCAGTCTTTGCGAAAGTAAAATCTAATGGGAGCTCATCTTGTTTGTCTTCTGATTTTAAATTCAAAGTTATTATGATTTGATCTTCTTGAACTCTAGGTCTTCCTGATTTTAAATTTCTGTATTTATTGAGGTTTAAACTAGCTAAAAATTTAAGAAAGTCTTGGCGCTTAACATGCGTTTTATAAGTTTTTGTAGTCAAACCATAAGCTGCATCAATTCTGCCAGCAGCTATTTGATCAAAAAACTTTCTTACTAATGGATTAATTCCTCTGGCGCTTATAACTAATTTGATTGCATTAAAAGTCCAAAAAGAGACTAGTACTGCTCCTCCAACTAATAATGCTTTAATGCCGATATCTTTAACTAGTGTTGCATCCATGTTGATTTAAGTTTTTTATTACTTTAAGAAAAGAAATCGTTTTTGATGGCTTTTTTTGTCAAAATAATACTAATTTTAATCCATAATGCCTGTAATTCCTCTTTTACCTTTATTTCATAGATTTAATAATCAATATTTTGAGAATTCTTTAGCGGTTAATAATCAACCTTTAGTAAAAGTTAGATGGAGTGACAATAGATTAAAAACTACTGCTGGTTTTTATAAAAGAAAACGAATTAATGGTTTTGTAGATTCTGAAATTATCTTATCGAAACCTATTTTAAGTAAATTATCTTCTAATGAAATAAATAGTACTTTATGTCATGAAATGATTCATGCATGGGTAGATAGGATATTAAAAAAAAATGAGATACATGGGCCTAATTTCTTAGAAAAGATGAATGAAATAAATGCGAAAGAGATCAATTTCAAAATTTCTGTAAGGCACTCATTTCCCATTGAAAGGAGAGAATTAAAATATATTGGAACATGTCAAAATTGTGGTGAGAAATTTTTTTATAGGAAAAGAATAAAGAATATTGCCTGTAAAAAATGTTGTGTAAATTTCTTTAATGGTTCATGGAATAAAAACTGTTTAATTTTGTTTGATTAAAAATAATTAAGATGTGTTTTTGTTTCTATATTTGGAATTTTCCATTTTTTTAATGTAATTTATATTTGAAAAATCATAATAATTTAATGGATTCAAGGAGACATAGAAATCTTAGAAATAATTTTGATAGAAATATTGTTGATAAACAAGTTGATAAAATTTTTGAAACTGGAAGACAATTTGTTGATGGAGTAGCTGGCTCTAGACCAGGAAAAAGAAGGAACTCAGATTTTCAAGGAATCACAAGTAAGAGTGTTAAAAAAGTAGGAAGATGGGTATCAGAAAAAGTGGATTTATTTTTTGATGAAGATAATGATGATTGGTATGATGACAATTTTTACGATGATAAAGAAGATATTAAGACATTTACTAGAGAATCAAATTCTGTTAAATCTCCTCAACCCCATTTTAAAAGACCTTTAGAAGCAATATCTTTAAGACAACCAAAAAATTTAAAGATAACTGCGCAAAAAAAATTACCTTATCGTAAAGAAAGTAAAGATGAAGATTGGCCGGATGAAATGGATTTCACAGTTCAAAGATGGCAAAGATCTTCAGAAAAGGAGAATGATCAACCAAAAGATAAATTAAACCAACGAGGCCAATCAAAATTAAGAAATCTACCTAGATCAAGAAGAAGAAGATAATAGATTTGTAAATTCTTTAATTCCAGAAGAACCTAGTAACATTTCTAAATGTGGATTGAAGACTTCTCTAATAATTGTTAGGGGCTTTTTGTCTCGAAAAAATCTATAATTTCTAGACCAGAATGGACCTTTAAAACAAAATTGATCTTCTAACCATTTTGAATTCACTAGTGAAATACGATCAACTTCTCTAAACAATTCTGATCTGTCTTGTGTCAAATTCTTCCAAATTGGTTCTTCCTTGGCTTTTAAATTTTCGCTCACTTGTTCTGCATTCCACCAACTTTCAGCCCATGCTAGGTTCTTATGATTATTTTTAATCCATACTTGTCTTCTAATTAAAGGGCCATTTAGCTGATTCAATTCTTTAGGACCCTCTTGACTAGATAGAGGATCTAATCGCATTGAAATTAATTTAATTTTTGTTTCTTGATTAGTTAAAAGTTGTAGATGTCTTGTAGGACTACCATCTCCAAGAAGCATTAATTTCCATGGACCAGATATTTTAGGCAGTGAATTTTTCACTAAAAAAGTAGAGGCTTTTTCCTCCCATAATATCTCTGGTGATTTAAACAGTTTATTATTCAGTGCTCTGACAGATTGCTTTTAAGATGATAACTTTTTTTCAGCAAAAATATTTGACTTTTCTTTTTTTATCTCTTTTATTTTTAGCCAAACAAGTAATGCAGTTAAATCAGCTTTGCTAACTCCAGGAATTTTTGATGCATCACCAAAATTCTTTGGTTTTATCTTATTTAAATTTTCTCTAGCTTCTAAAGATAATGTATCTATCTTTTCATAATTTATTTCTTGGGGCAGAGATTTACATCTTTGACGATTTATTTGTTCAATATTGTTTTTTTGTCTTTTAAGATAACCTTCGTATTTAATATCTATTTCTACACCTTCCTTTATTGAAGAAGCCAGATCTTTTTTAGTTAAATCATATTTAATTAGATCTGAGTAATGAAAATTGGGTCGTTTTAAGAGCTCTTCCAAAGTTGTTGAGCCTTTGATTTTTGATCCCGTATCTAGTTCTATTTTTTTTGCTATTGCATCGGTATTTTTTAAACGGGTGTTTTTTAATCTTAATTTCTCTTCTGCAAGGAATTTTATTTTTTCTTGGTAGGCCGACCATCTTTTCTCATCAATTAGCCCTATTTGATAGCCTAATGGGGTTAATCTTCTATCTGCATTATCTCCTCTTAGGGTTAATCTATATTCACTTCTACTAGTAAGAACCCTGTATGGCTCTTTCAGATCTTTGGTGATTAGATCATTAATCATTGTTCCTATATAACTGCTTTCCCTTGTAAAGATTATTGGATCTCTTTTATTTAGTTTTCTTGTTGCATTGATTCCTGCAACTAATCCTTGTGCCGCTGCTTCTTCATAACCAGTAGTTCCATTAATTTGCCCAGCGCTAAATAAATATTCAATTTCTTTTGTTTCTAGTGATGTTTCGAGTTGTGTTGCAGGTATATATTCATACTCGACAGCATATGCTGGTCGCAACATTTTACATTTACTTAATCCTGGTAAGGTTCTTAAAAGTTCTAATTGAATGTTTTCGGGTAAACCTGTAGAAAATCCTTGAACATATATTTCAGGAGTATTAATTCCTTCTGGTTCTAAGAAAATTTGATGCGATTCTTTATCAGCAAATTTAACGATTTTATCTTCAATAGATGGACAATACCTTGGTCCCTTACTATCAATAAAACCTCCATAAATGGGAGTTAAATGTAAATTATCTCGAATTAGTTGATGAGTTTTTGAAGTTGTTCTTGTGATATGACAACTAACTTGGGGCATATTATTTTTGATATCTGGGTCAAAAGAAAAATATTTATCACCTGCTGTACTAGGTTGAATATCTAAGTCATCAAAAATAATACTTTTTTTATCAACTCTTGCTGGGGTTCCTGTTTTTAAACGTTCTGTTTTGATGCCAATTTCGTGCAAGTTTTGAGTCAGACCCTGTGCTGCTTGTTCACCAGATCTGCCAGCAGACATTGATTTGTTTCCTATCCATATTCTGCCTTCTAAAAAAGTACCAGCTGTGATAATTACTGATCTCGCAGAATAATAGCTACCAAAGAAAGTTTTTACACCCTGTATTCGTTTTTTTATGATTTTGTTTGAGTTAAGTCCAATTACTTCAGTTTTTGCAATATCAAGTTCAGTAATCATTGCTTCTTTCAAGGATAAATTGTTTGTATTTTGTAGGATTTCGATCATCTTTTTTGAGTATTCTCTTTTATCTGTTTGAGCTCTTAATGCCCATACAGCTGGGCCTCGACTTGCATTTAATATCCTTTTTTGTATAGCTGTTTCATCAGCTAATTTCCCAATAATTCCGCCTAATGCATCAACTTCATGCACTAATTGACTTTTTGCTGGTCCCCCAACTGCAGGGTTACAAGGTTGCCAGGCAATCCTATCTAAATTGATTGTAAATAAGGCTGTTGAAAATCCTAATTTTGCTGTTGTTATTGCTGCTTCGCATCCTGCATGTCCTCCTCCAATAACGATAATGTCAAAAGATTCATTTTGTATTTGATGAGCTTGCATTTTAGGATTGATTTAATTAGCTAAATTCCTAAATCTCGTAAATTGAGGTTCGAATAATAATTTAACAGTTCCTACGGGCCCATTTCTATGTTTAGTGACAATAATCTCTGTTAAACCTCTATCTTCAGTCTCTGGATTATAGTATTCATCTCTGTAAATCATTAATACTAAATCCGCGTCTTGTTCAATAGATCCTGATTCTCGTAAATCACTTAACATCGGCCTTTTGTTTGTTCTGGACTCTACTCCTCTACTAAGTTGAGATAGAGCAACTACTGGTACTTTTAATTCTCTGGCCATGCTTTTAAGACCTCTTGTTATCCGTGAAAGTTCTTGCACTCTATTGTCAGGAGTTGTTCCTTCCATCAATTGGAGGTAATCAATCACAATTAACCCAAGTTCTTTTTTTTGTTCAGCTATTAATCTTCGACATAAAGATCTCATTTCTAAAACACTTAAGTTAGGTTTGTCATCTATAAATATTGGTAGTTGACCCAATGAATTGATACCTTCTCCAAGTAAAGGCCATTCATCTTGTTGTAATCTTCCTGTTCTTAGCCTGCCACTTTCGATTCCAACTTCCATAGAAAGTAATCTATATGTCAACTGTTCTTTACTCATTTCAAGGCTAAATACGCATACAGGTAGATCTTGAGATTGTGCAACATTTTTAGCCAGGTTAAGAACTATTGAAGTTTTCCCCATTGAAGGTCTTCCAGCAACAATTATTAAATCACTTCTTTGAAATCCTTGTGTCATTGCATCAAGGTCGTAAAAATTTACGGGAATTCCAGCTACTGAAGTACCTAATGATCTCGACTCTATTTCATTGAAAGTACTTGTAAGGATTTCAGCTGCTTGAGTTAGACCTTTTGAAGGTTTTTCTTGACTGATTTCAAATATTTTTTGCTCCGCTTTATCTAAAACTTCATTAGTATCTTGTGTCTGATCAAAACCTAGTTGAACTACTTCATTTCCTGATCTGATAAGTTGCCTTCTCATGAATTTGTCGTTAATTAAATTAGCAACTTGTTCTATGGAAGCTGTAGAGGATACATTTTCCACGAGCTCTACTAATTTGTTGTTTCCTCCAATTTTTTCTAGTGATCCATTATCTGCTAACCATGCACTCATTGATGTTAAATCAGTTGGTTTCCCCTGGGTATGCAACATTAATGCTGTTCTATAAATTTCTTGATGAGCATTTATATAAAAAGCTTCAGGTTTAATTAAGTCTGCAATTCTGCCAATAGCATCTGGATCAAGGAGTATGCCACCAAGAACAGCTTCCTCCGCTTGAATGTTTTGAGGAGGTACTAATCCAGCATTTTCACTATTAAAATCTTTTTTAAAGTTTTTATTTTGCCCATTATTTGGAAAAGGTACGGAAACCATATCTTTAATTGCTTAGATATATACTCTGGCTACTTTTCAAAATAATGCAACAAATTGATTAACTTGTTACTTCAATATTTACTTCTGCATTTACTTCTTGATGTAATTTTATTTTTGCAGTAAAGGAACCTAAATTATGAATATCAGGAACTGTGATGTTTCTTCTATCAATTTCTTTTTTGGTTGCTTCTTCTATTGCTTCGGCAACATCTCCATTAGTAACAGTTCCAAAAAGTACGCCATCTTCACCAACCTGTTTTTTAATAGTGAATCTACCTATTGTTGATAATGCAGTTTTGAAATCTAAAGCTTCTTGCTTTAATTTGTCAGCAGCAATTTTTGCTTTTTCTTTTTTCCTTTCAATTTGTTTAAGAACTGCTGGTGTTACATTCATTGCCTTGCCGTAA